>CAYODC010000104.1:0-7291 GCA_964402575.1 uncultured Verrucomicrobiota bacterium | reverse complement strand
TCTCCTCCAGCACCGATCCCCCTCCAAGGATGTTCAGCCCGGCAAATGGGATACGTCCGTCGGCGGCCATCTGCTGCCCGGCGAAGACCCGGAAACCGCGGCCCGCCGAGAAATGTTCGAGGAACTGGGCGTCCACCCGGATGTCCTTCACTTCTGCTACCGGTTTCTCTGGAAGTCCCCCGTGGAAACCGAATGGGTCACCACCTATTCCACTCTCCACGACGGTCCCTTCACCCCCGATCCGAACGAAATAAACGATCTTCGCTTTTGGACCCCGGCGAAAATCGCCTCTGCTCTCGGCTCCGGACCGTTCACTCCTGCCTTCAAAGACGAATTCGCCCGCTTGACCTCGAGACCCATGGACATGCCATCTCCTTGACCCCAGAATGCCCCAATCACCCCTTTCGCCTTTTCATGCCAGCCACCACCGTGTACATATTCCACACAGCACAGGAGTGTATTTCGTGAACCTAAAACAGCACATCGAAACCCGTTGCGTCCAGGCCGGCTGGCAGCCCCGGAACGGCGACCCGCGCGTCCTGCCCATCATCCAAAGCACCACCTTCAAGTTCGACTCCGCCGACTACCTCGGCAAGCTCTTCGATCTGGATGTCCCCGGCCATTTCTACACCCGGCTCAGCAATCCCACCCTCGAATGCGTGGAAAACAAGATCGCCGAGCTCGAAGGCGGCGTCGGCGCCTTGGTGACTTCCTCCGGACAGGCCGCTTCGTTTTTCGCCATCCTGAATCTCTGCCAGGCCGGCGACCATGTCGTCAGCACGGCGGCCATCTATGGTGGCACATTCAATCTCTTCGCCGTCACCATGAAGCGCATGGGCATCGAATTCACCTTCGTCGACCAAAACGACACCGATGAAGCGTTGTCCGCCGCTTTCCGCCCCAACACCAAGGCCCTCTTCGCCGAAACCGTCACCAACCCGACTCTCGAAGTCGCCGATCTCGAACGGCTCGCCCGGCTCGCGCATGCCAACGGGGTTCCGCTCATCGTGGACAACACCTTCCCGACTCCCATCCTGTGCCGGCCCATCGACTGGGGAGCCGACATCGTCACCCATTCCACCACCAAGTACATGGATGGCCATGCCCAGACCACCGGCGGCGTCATTGTGGACAGCGGCAACTTTGATTGGACTAATGGCAAGTTCCCCGAATTCTGCATCCCGGACGCCTCCTATCACGGCATCGTCTACACCGAGCGTTTCGGGCGCTCCGCCTATATCGTCAAGGCCCGCGCGCAGCTCATGCGCGATCTCGGCGCGCAACAGAATCCCTTTGCCGCCTATGTGCTCAACCTCGGTCTGGAAACCCTTCATCTCCGCATGCCGCGCCATTGCGCCAATGCCCTCGCGGTCGCCCGCCATCTGGAGCAACATCCCGGTGTGGCCTGGGTGAACTACCCCGGCCTCGGAAGCAATCCATTCCACCCCCTGGCCCAGAAGTATCTGCCCAACGGCACATGTGGCGTGGTCTCCTTTGGCATCCGGGGCGGACGCGAGGTCGCCACCCGCTTCATGGATGCACTTCATCTCGCGGCCATCGTCACCCATGTCGCGGATGCGCGCACCTGCATCCTGCATCCGGCCAGCACCACCCACCGGCAGCTCGACGACACCCAGCTCAAGGCCGCCGGCATTTCCCCCGATCTCGTGCGCCTGTCCGTCGGCATCGAGCACATCGACGACATCCTCGCCGATCTCGACCAGGCCTTTTCTCAACTATAGCATAACCCGTCCCCTTCTCCCCCCCGACCATGTGAAACCGGCTACCAGTTATTGCAATATGTGAACTTCACTTATTGCAATATGTGGATGCCAGTTATTGCAATAATTGAACAACCCCATACGTCTTCAACCTGATATTATGTTCTCCCTGCCGTCGCCTCATTTCCCGCAAGTGTGGTAACCTAATCCTGCCATGGAATACCGCATCGCTTCACCTAACCAACCGTTGTCCCGCCAGGATCTTCTTCCCTGGCTCCGGGCCACGGACACTCCGCTCGTCGATCTCTTCCACCTCGCGGATTCCGTCCGACGCGACCACTGCGGGGATGCCGTTCCTATTCGCTCCATCATCGAGTTCTCGAACTATTGTTCCAATGACTGCCTCTATTGCGGCATCCGGTCTTCCAACCCCGTCCCCCAGCGTTACCGGATGTCGCCGGACGAAATCCTCGCGTCCGTCGTCCAGATTGCCTCGTCGGGCTCGGCCGGGACCATCGTCCTGCAAGCGGGCGAAACCCCCGGCTACTCGGATCAGGACATGGCCCGGCTCCTCCAGCGGATCAAAGCCGAAGCCCCCGGCCTCGCCATCACGCTTTCCATCGGCAACCGCCCGCGCGAAGTCTACGCCCTTTGGAAAGATGCCGGCATGGATCGTTATCTCCTTCGCTTCGAGACCTCCGATCCCATCCTCTTCGCCCGCCTCCACCCCGATTGCTCGCTGGAGGCGCGCCTGCAATGCCTGCGGGATCTGCAATCCCTCGGCGTTCAAACCGGAGGCGGCTTCATGATCGGCCTGCCCGGCGAAACCCTCGACACCCTGGCGGACAACATCCTGCTGTGCCGTGAATTCGATTTCGACATGATCGGTATCGGCCCCTACATCCCGCATCCTGAAACCCCGCTCGGCCACCAACCCAATGCCTACGCCGAGGATCCCGACATGTTCTTCCGCGCCATCGCGGTCCTGCGCCTGGCCAATCCCGATGCCCATATCCCCGCCACCACCGCCTTTGATGCCTGGTTCCCCAACGGCCGCGACCTGGCCCTTCAGCGGGGCGCCAACGTCTTCATGCCCAATGCCACCCCCGGCCCGCTGCGCAAAAACTACCAGCTCTACCCCGGCAAACCCTGCGTCGACGAAGACGCCTCCGACTGCGCCCTCTGCGTCCAGGCCCGTCTGCGCGCCATCGGCCGGCCGGTTGCGCAAGGTCCGTCTCACTCCTTGAAGACTTTCCCGGGCGCCCGCGGCGCCCCCGGCTGATCCTCCCGCCGGGCCTTGTGCATCCCGCTGCCGGGCCGTACAGTGATGGCGTGAACCGCCCATGAAACCAACCGCCGGCATCCCCTCCTGTTTCCGCCTGGCCTTCGCGGCCATGCTGCTGGGACTGCCGCTGGCGGGAGTGCTGTGGACCGGCCGCGACATTCGTCCCTATCTCGAATTTCCGCCCCTGACCGAGTATGTGCACCACGCCCCGTTCTCCTGGCCGGTGTTCCTCGGACTGGCCGCTGTTCTGCTGGCCGTGCTGACGCCATTCGCCGTTTGGATGGCGAAAAGTCCCGCCGCCATCCCCCGACCCTTCCCCCCCCCGCGGAATCCCTTCCCGGCCTGGGGCTGGCTGGCGCTGGCGTTCCTGGTCCTTTCCTGGGTGCTGGCCTGGACGCGCATCCCGGCGCTTGCGCCCTTGCAGCCCTTCTCGTTCAGTCCCCTCTGGTTCAGTTACATCGCCGTGGTCCATGCGCTGATCCAGTGGCGCACCGGGCAATGCCCCCTGCTCCGGCAGCCCGGCTTCATCGCCCGCCTGTTCCTGGCCAGCGCCGCATTCTGGTGGTTCTTCGAATATTTGAACCGCTTCGTCCAGAACTGGGTCTATCAGAATGTCGACGGCCTGTCCCCATGGCAGTATTTCCTGTATGCCACCCTCCCGTTCTCCACGGTCCTCCCCGCGGTTCATGCCACCCAGGAATGGCTGAAAACCTTTCCCCGCTTGGCCATCGGCCGGAAACACGGCCGGTCCTTCCGCTGTCTCCATCCCCGCGGATGGGCGGCCTCCGCGCTCCTTCTCTGCGCCGCCGGATTGGCCTTCATCGGCGTCTGGCCGGATGTTCTCTTTCCCCTGCTCTGGCTGTCTCCGCTCGTCATTCTCGTGAGCCTGCAATCCCTCCGGGGCAAGCCCCACTTGTTCTCCACCCTGGACACCGGCGGCGGACGGGAGATCCTGCGGTGGGCCCTCGCCGCCCTCATCTGCGGCTTCTTCTGGGAAATGTGGAACTGGCACAGCCTGGCCCGCTGGGTCTACCGCATCCCTTTCGTCCACCGCTTCCCCCTCTTTGAAATGCCCCTGCTGGGCTATGCCGGCTACCTCACCTTCGGTCTCGAATGCGCCGCCGTCATTTCATCCATCGCCCGCCCGGACCCGCCCGGACCCGCCCATGCCTGAACTGCCCGAAGTCGAAACCGTCGTCTGCGACCTGCGCGCCGCCGGACTGGTCGGCGCGCGCATCACGGGCGCCCGCGTCTTCTGGCCCCGTTCCATCGCCGTGCCGGCGCCGGACCGATTCTCCGCCGCCATCCGCGGATTGAACATCCTCGGGCTCTCCCGGCGGGGAAAGTTCATCCAGATCGAACTCGCGCACGAATATGTCCTGCTAGCGCACCTGCGCATGACCGGCCGTTTGCACCTGGCCGCCCACGACGATCTTGCCCCGCCGCCGCCCCACGCCCGGGTGCTGTTGTGGCTGGACGACGGCCGTGCGCTGGTCTTCTCCGATCCCCGCAAGTTCGGCCGCCTATGGCTCACCTCCTCGCCCGCAAACGTCCTGGGCGATCTGGGACCCGAGCCCCTGTCCACTCCTCCCGACGCTTTCACGAACCGCCTCGCCTCCCGCTCCCGCGCCCTCAAACCGCTCCTGCTCGACCAGTCGTTTCTCGCCGGCATCGGCAACATCTATGCGGACGAAACCCTCTGGACCGCGCGCCTCCACCCCCTGCGCCGCTCGGATTCCCTCTCGCCCGCCGAAGCCCGCACGCTTTTCCGCGCCATCCAGACCGTCCTCCGCCGCGGCATCCGGAATCTGGGCACGTCCCTCGGATCGGGAAAAACAAACTTCCACCTGCCGCGCGGCGAGCCCGGCCGCAACCGCGAACATCTGCGCGCCTACGGCCAGATCGGCCGCCCCTGCCCGCGCTGCCGCCGCCCCATCGTCCGCCTCCTCGTCGCCCAGCGTGCCACTCACATCTGCCCCGCCTGCCAACACCTCTTTCCTGGATGATTCAGGTTAAAGGGATCGCGCCAGGATCTCCGCCATTTCCTCCCGCGTCAGCGCGATCGGATTGGCCTTGGTGCTCGACGCCGCCCGCGCCTTTTCCACCAGCCCCGGAATGTCCCCGGCGGCGACTCCGTAGGACGCCAGCGCAGGCACCGCCAACGTCCTCGACAGTACGCGCACCCATTCCACACCATCGCCGGCCGGGGCAACGTCCCGCCCGGTCAGCAAGCGCGCCACCTCGTCATAGCGCGCCAGCACCGGACTCTGCGGCAGTCGCCGGGCCAGCGCCGCGCGGTTAGCATCCATCACCTGCGGCAGCAGGGCCGCGCACACCGCGCCATGCGGCGCCGCATAGGTCCCGCCAATCACCCCCGCGAACCCATGCACCACCCCGAGCCCCGCGTTGGCCAGCGCCAGCCCCCCGAACAGGCTCGCCAGCGCCATGTCCTCACGCGCCGCGGCATTGGTGCCGTCCGCCCAGGCCGTGCGCAGCGACCGCGCTACCCTTGCGATCCCTTCGCGGCACAAGGCATCCACCATCGGGTTCGCCCGGTTGCATGTGAATGGCTCGATCAACTGGGTCAGCGCATCCAGCCCCGTGCTCGCGGTCACCCCCGGCGGCACCCCATGGGTCAGCTCCGGATCCACGATCGCCGCGCGCGGAATCATCGCCGGACTGCGCAGGCTGGCCTTCACCCGGTGCTCCGGTGATGTCAGCACCGCGTTGCGCGTCACCTCCGAACCCGTACCCGCCGTCGTGGGAATCGCCAGCACCGGCAGCGACGCCCTCGTCAGCAACTGCCCCCGGCCCACGACTTCCAGATAATCCAGCGCCTCGCCCTCATGGGTGGCCAGGATTGCGATGGCCTTGGCCGCATCCAGCACGCTGCCGCCGCCCGCGCCGATTACCATCTGCGCCTCCATCGCCCGGGCCTGCTCCACCCCTTGCCGCACGACATCGGTGGTCGGCTCGCCCGCCACGGAAAACACCTCCTGCCGGATCGATTCCTCCGACAGCCGTTCCAGCACTGCCGCCACCCGGCGCGGATCGCGCCCCGTCACGACCAGCGCCCGCGTCCCCCATCCGCGCGCGATCTTCCCCGCCTGCCGGACCTGGCCCGGACCGAACAGGATCCGCGCTGGGGCCGCGAACTCGAAAATCGCGCGCGCGTCCATCACCATTCCGCGTCCGGCGGATCCACGTTCGCGTATTTCACGCTCGTGCGCGGTTCGGCCATCATCTCCGCCACCGCGTCGCGCCACTTCTGGTAGTGCGCCGTTTCCTTGTGCACCGCCGGCGCCGCCTCCGTCCGGTACACCTCCACCAGCGTGAATCGCGTGGGATCCTCCGCCTGCTGCACGACATCGAACCGGGCAATGCCCGCTTCCCCGCGGCTCGCGCGCGCGTTTTCAATCGTCGCCTGCCGGAACGCCTCGACGCAATCCGGCTTCACATGGACATGGACATGGACCACCCGCATGATCGTCCTCCTTGTGGCCCCCAGCTTACCGCCCCACGCGCCCGCCGGTCAACCCGGCAGGCGATTTCCAATTAGGGATGCGGACACTTGGCCGAGAAACCACGGCTTGTCCCCATGCTTGACCTTCGCCGCGGTCTGCGGCCATAGTGCGCACATGGCCCGTTCTTCCCGCGAAAAAATCGAAGTCTTTATTCTGGCCGTGGTTTCCAACCGGCTCCGCGGCCCTTGGCCCAATTTCCTGCGGTTCGTTCTCAAGAACCTTTCCCATCTCTATAGCGCAATCATGAACATGCGACTGGCGCTGTTTGAACACCGCATCATCCGCTCCAAGACCCTCGGCTGCCAAGTGATCAGTATTGGGAACCTTACCGTCGGTGGCACCGGCAAGACGCCCGTCGTGGAAGTCTTCGCCCGCGCCCTTCAGCAAAACGGCCGCAAAGTCGCCATTCTCAGCCGCGGCTATAAGAAAGCCGAGAGCCCCGCTACCGATCGCCTCCACCAACTGCTGACCTTCCAAACGCCCAAGCAGCAGCCACCGCGGGTTGTCTCCGATGGCCACAGTTTGCTCCTCGATTCCGAAATGGGCGGCGATGAACCCTACATGCTGGCGTCCAATCTCCCCGACGTCTGCGTTCTTGTCGATAAGGATCGCGTCAAGTCTGGCCGCTACGCCATCCAAAAGCTCGGCTGCGACACGCTCATCCTCGACGACGGGTTCCAATACCTGCGCCTGAAACACCGCGCAGACATCGTGCTCGTCGACCGCACCAACCCCTTCGACAACGGCTATGTCCTGCCCCG
>CAYODC010000103.1:0-7348 GCA_964402575.1 uncultured Verrucomicrobiota bacterium | reverse complement strand
GGCGGTGCGGGGGGTGTCGTTCGAGGTGGGCCGGGGCCGGTGTCTCGGGGTGGTGGGGGAGAGCGGGAGCGGGAAGAGTTCGCTGGCGCGAGCGATTCTGGGGCTGGAGGAGCGGGTTTCCGGTCGGGTGGAGATGGAGGGAACGGACATTTTGCGGCTGGGGCGGGAGGGGTTGCTGCGGTTTCGCCGGCGGGCGCAGTTGGTGTTCCAGGATCCGGCGGGGTCGCTGAATCCGCGGATGAAGGCGGGGGCGGCGCTGGTGGAAGTGCTGAGGGTGCATGGGCTGGCGAAGACGCGTGCCGAGGCGGAAGAGCAGTCGGTGCGCTGGCTGGAGACGGTGGGGTTGGATGCGGCCTATGCGAACCGGTTTCCCCACGAATTGAGCGGGGGGCAGCGGCAGCGGGTGAATTTGGCGAGGGCGTTGTGCGTGGGGGCGGAGTTTCTGGTGGCGGACGAGCCGGTCAGTGCGCTGGATGTGAGCGTGCAGGCCCAGATTTTGAATTTGCTGAAACGGCTGCAGGAGACGCGGGGAATCACCTGGATGCTGGTGGGGCATGACCTGGCGGTGATGCGGCACATGGCCGACGAGGTGATGGTGATGAAGGGGGGCGAGGTGGTGGAGCGGGGGGTGGCCGGCGAGGTGCTGGCGCATCCGGCGCATCCCTACACGAGGGAATTGCTGGCGGCGGTGCCGGATGTGGAGCGGTCGCTGGAGGCGCGCTTGGGCGGGGGGCGGAGATTGGGATTGATGGATTCCGCGCCGGCAGTGCAAGATTGACACTTGGTATGTGCAAGCATGTGAAGCCGTGGCAGGAAGGGATGGCGTTCCTTCCGGAGTGGTGTCGGCAGGCGTTGGCCTGGTCGGCGGCGGTGGTGCTGTGGTTTGATCCGTCGAGTGGATTATCGACGGCGATTCTGTGGGCGGCGGGGGGATATGCGCTGTGGAATTGGCGCCGGGCGATGGCGGCCTGGCGGCATCCGGCGGGGGTGTTGTTCGGGATCGGGGTGGGGTGGGCGGTGCTGTCGTGGGGCTGGAGCTTTCATGCGGCGGGGACGGCGCGGGACTTGATCAAGTCGGCGCCGCTGGTGCTGGCGGTGGGGGCGCTGCCGTTGGTTTTCGACCGGCCGGGGCGGATCTGGGCGGCGCTGATCGGGAGCGCGGGGGTGGTGACGGTGCGGCTGGGCGTGGACCTGTTCCGGGTGTTTTTTTTCCTGGGGTGGCCGTCGGTGCTGGAGGCGGCGAGGTTCTTCCATCCGTATCTCTACACGCATCCGAACGTATCGAGCATGATGGCGGGATTGAGCGCGCTGGTGCTGGTGGCGCGGGGGCTTTCGGGGGAAGGGGGCCGGGGCCGCCGGGCATGGCTTGGGGCGGGGATTGCGCTGGACCTGGCGTATCTGCTGGTGATGGGATCGAGAGGCCCGCAGGCGGTGTTCGGGCTGATGATGCTGGTGATGCTGGTGGTGCTGCTGCCCGGCTGGCGGATCCGGCTGGTGGCGGCTGGATTGGCGGTGGCGGTGGGGGCGGGGCTGGTGCCGGTGGCGCAGCGGTTGAATCCGCGTTTCCGGGATACGACGATGGGCAACTTCAATCGGCGCGACACGATTTGGGGGCATGCGAAGATGCTGGCGGACCAGCGTCCCGTGGCGGGCCATGGATACGGGAAGAAGGCGTTCATCCGGGCCGTGTACGACAATCCGGAGCAGCGGGCGCCGTTGGTGCCGTTCCACTATCCGCATTCGCACAGCTATTGGTTGATGCTGTATTTCCAGGGGGGGGCGGTGGCGCTGGTGTCCTGGAGCCTGGCCTGGCTGGTGCTGATGGGGCGGCTGGGGCGGCTGGCCGGGCGCGCGGAGGCGGCGGTGTCCGGTTGGCGGGCGAAGGGGATGGCGCGGGCGCTGCCGGTTTTGCTGTTGTGCAGCCTGGCGTATATCCTGGTGTACGGGATCGGGGACTATCCGGACCACGTCATCCGGCAGGCGCAGTTCTACCTGGCGGGCTTGTCGGTGGCGCTGGCGTATCCGGTTCGCGGCCGGGCGGAGCCGGCGGCATGAACATCAGCGTGATCACGACGATTTACAACCGGCCGGAGCACCTGCGGATGATGGTGGCGTCGCTGGCGGGGCAGACGCGGCGGCCGGACGAGCTGGTGGTGGCGGACGACGGATCGGACGCGGCGACGGTGGAGGCGATGGAGCGGCGGCTGCCGGCGTGCGGGATTCCGGCGCGGGTGGTCCGCCAGGAGAAGGATGGCTACCGGCTGGCGGCGGCGCGGAACCTGGCGATTCGCGCGGCGACGGGAGACTACCTGGTTTTTGTGGACTGCGACATGGGGCTGCTGCCGGATGCGCTGGCGGTCCATGAGCAGGCGGCGGCGCGCGGGCGCCTGCTGTGCGGCCACCGGGGATTGCTGGACGAAGGGGCGACGCAGGCGTTGTTTGCGGCGACGCCGGGGCCGGCGGCGGCGGACTGGGAGCAGGCGTGGGCCCAGGCCGACCGGAGCGAGCTGTCGGCGGCGGAGCGGTTGTTCGCCCGCCAGGCGGTTTTGCGCCGGTGGCATCTGGCGCGGCCGCACAAGCCGAAGCTGCTGGGGTGCCATTTTTCGCTGTACCGAGAGGATGTGGAGCGCGTGAACGGATTCGACGAGAACTTCGTGGGGTGGGGGTACGAGGACGACGACTTTGCGCGCCGTCTTTATTGGGCCGGGGTGGAGCCGCGGAGCGTGATGGCGGAGGCGCGCGCGCTGCACCTGTGGCACCCGTCGCTGGCGCCGCAGGCGCTGAAGCGCCACCGGGACCGGCCGAACCGGGCGTATTTCCGGCGCTGGCGCGTACCGGTTTTTTGCGAGAAGGGATTGGCATGAAATCCAACTGGAGTGAGAAGACGTGGATCGTGGCGACCTGCGGGCGGGGTTGTGACGGGGCGTTGAAGGCGGAATTGAAGGCGTTGGGCTACGAGCCGCAGGAGGTGTCGGCGACTTCGGTGGGCGTCGAGGGGGATCTGCGCGACGCGATGCGGATGAACCTGTGGCTGCGGACGGCGAACCGGGTGTTGTTCGAGGTGGCGGGATTCGAGGTGGATTCCGCGGACGAGTTGTACGGGGCGGTGCGGGACCTGCCGTGGGAGGAGTGGCTGCGGTTCGATGTTCCGTTCCACGTGCATGGGGTGGCGCAGCACGAGAGCATCCGCGATCCGCGTTTTGCGGTGCTGCGCTGCAAGGATGCGATTGCGGACCGGTTCGTGGAGGCGACGGGGGCGCGGCCGGATTCGACTTCGGCTCCGGAGGGGGCTTCGTGCGTGGCGCTGTTCTGGAAGGAGCGGTTTGCGCAGGTTTTCCTGGACACGAGCGGGGTGCCGCTGTCGCATCGGGGTTATCGCTGGCGTCCCTGGACGGCGCCGCTGCGCGAGACGCTGGCGGCCAGCCTCCTGCTAGAGACGGGCTGGCCGAAGGAGCCGGCCGAGGCGTTCATTGGTCCAATGTGCGGGAGCGGGACGCTGGCGATCGAAGCGGCCTGGATGGCCCAGAACCGGGCGCCGGGGCTGGAGCGGGAGGAGTATGCCTTTTTGCGGCTGCGGGATGTGGAGGGGTCCGTCTGGGCAGAGCTGCAGGCGGAGGCGCGGGCGAAGTTCACGGCCACGCCGCGCGCGTGGATTGCGGCGTCCGACGTGGAGGCGGGGGCGGTGGCGTGTGCGCGGGAGAACGCGGCGCGCGCGGGGGTCGAGGGGATGATCCGGTTTCACACGTGCGATTTCCGGGACACGCCGCTGCCGCGGCCGCCGGCGCTGGTGCTGATGAATCCGGGCTACGGGGATCGGGTGGGGGTGGAAGACCGGCTGGCGCCGTTGTACGAGGGCATCGGGAGCTATTTCAAGACGAGCTGCCAGGGGATGCGCGGGGCGGTGTTCACGGGCAACCTGCCGCTGGGGCGGCGGATCGGGCTGCATCCGGTGCGGCGCACGGCGATGTGGAACGGGGACATCGAGTGCCGGCTGCTGGAGTATGACATCTACGAGGGCACGCGCGATGCGCGGCTGATCCGGAAGCATTCCGCGCCGGGGGAACAATAGGGCTATACTTTCCCGGGGTATTTCCTAGGATGGTGGGGACGATGAAAGCGAGCGTGCCGATCCTATGCTACCGCAACATCTCGCCGGTGTGCGGCATCACGCCGGCGGAGTTCCGCGCGCATCTGGAATGGCTGGCGGTCCATGGCTGGCGGAGCCTGGCGCTCGACCAGGCCATCGACTACGTGAAAGGGGGGGCCGCGCCGCCGCCGCAGTCCTACGTGCTGACGTTCGACGACTGCTATCTGGACAACTGGGTGCATGCGGCTCCGATCCTGCGGGATTTCGGCGTGCGGGCCTCGTTCGGCTGCGTGACGGCCTATCTGCACGAGGGGCCGCGGCGGTCCGATGCCGCGACGCCGGAGGCGGACTTGCGGGAATTGCCCGTGGCGCGCGATGCCTGGGACCGGGCGGTCGAGCGGAACGATCCGACGGCGTTCATGAACCGCACGGAATTGCGGGCGCTGGTCGAGGAGCAGGGGCATGGCCTGTTTGGCCACACCCATACGCACCAGGCCTGTTTCCGGTCCAACCGGCCCATCCGGCAGGCCCCGGGCGACATTCATCCGGGGGTCCGCGGCATCTATCTGGAAATGCGCGACGGGTTGCCGATGTATCCGAGCGGGTCGGCCTATGCCCACAACGGGTACTGGCCGGAATCGAACGATCTGCTGGACGCGCCGCTGATCGAGCGCACGACCAGCGAGCGGATTGAATTCTGCTTGAACGAATTCACGCTGTGCCGGGAGCGGATCGAGGAGATCACGGGAAAGGCGTCGCGCGCGATGAGCTGGCCGTGGGGGGAATACGACGACGTGGCCATTGAAGCGGCGCTGTTGGCGGGCTACGAGGCGGCGCTGTCGATGGACTGCGGGGCGAATCTTCCCGGATCGCCGTTGTTTGCGCTGCGGCGGGTGCGGATGCAGGGGGGGGTGGGCAGCGGAGAGCTGAAGCGGCGCCTGTGCGTGGCGATGAATCCGATGCTGGCCGGGCTGTTCCGCAAGACCTACCGGCGGCCGCGGGACTGAACGGGGCGCCACGGGGGGGCGAAAAGGGCGGGGATCCGGGGCGTTGAGTCATAACATGCAGGGGGACAATGGAATTCCCAAACGGCAGCCCGGGGAGGAATCGGCTTGGATTCAGGGGGGGGTTGGGCTAGAACAATCGGGTATCCTTTTGCCCGGAAAGGCCCGATTGTGGAACCGACATTCACCCATTTGCATTTGCACACGGAATACAGCCTGCTGGACGGGATGTGCGCGCTGGACCGGGGGAAGGACCACCACAGTCCGCTGATGGAGCGGGCCCGGCACCTGGGGCAGGCGGCGCTGGCGATCACGGACCACGGGAACCTGTACGGGGCGGTGCATTTCTACAAGGCCGCGCGCAAGCATGGCCTGAAGCCGGTGATGGGCTGCGAGATCTACGTGACGCCGGGGGACCACCGCGAGAAGGTGTTGGTGAACGGGCGGCAGGCGAACCACCTGGTGCTGCTGGCGGAGAACGAGCGGGGGTTTGCCAACCTGATGCGGCTGGTGAGCAAGGCGCATCTGGACGGGTATTACTACAAGCCGCGCATTGACCGCCGGCTGCTGGCGGAGCATCACGACGGGCTGATCGGGCTGTCGGCCTGCCTGAAGGGGGAAGTGGCCGAAGCGCTGCAGGACGGGCTGGAGGAGAAGGCGCGGACGCTGGCGGGGGAATACGCGGAGATCCTGGGCCGGGACCATTTCTATCTCGAGGTGCAGGATCACGGCTTGCCGGAGCAGGCGCCGGTGAACCGGCAGCTGGTGGCGCTGGCGAAACAGCTGGGGCTGCCGCTGGTGGCGACCAACGATGTCCACTACCTGGAGGCGGAGCACACGGTTCCCCACGAGATGCTGCTATGCCTGCAAACCCAGGCGAAATGGAGTGAAACGGACCGGATGAAGTACGGGTCCGACCAGTTCTACCTGAAGAGCGAGGCGGAGATGCGCCGGTTGTTCGGGGAACTGCCGGAGGCGATCGAGAACACGTGGAAGATCGCGGAGCGTTGCAACGTGGAAATGGAGCTGGGGGGGCAGAAGAACCCGCATTTCCCGAACTACCAGTGTCCGGAGGGGATGACGCACAAGCAATACCTGACGAAGGTGGCCGCCGAGGGCGTGCGGAGACTCTACGGGGTGGAGGATCTGGCGCATCCGAAGGACGGCCGCGAACAGGTGATCGCGGACCGTTTTGTGCACGAGCTGGGGGTGATCGAAAAGACGGGCTTCCTGAACTACTTCCTGGTGGTGTGGGATTTCATCCATGCGGCGAAGCAGATGGGCGTGCCGGTGGGTCCCGGGCGCGGATCGGGCGCGGGGAGCCTGATTGCCTACGCGGTGGGGATCACGGGAATCGATCCGCTGCGCTACGGGCTGATTTTCGAGCGGTTCCTGAATCCGGAGCGCGTGTCGCCGCCGGATTTCGACATCGACTTCTGCCAGACGCGCCGCGGCGAGGTGATCGACTACGTGAAGCGCAAGTACGGCGCGGACAGCGTGGCGCAGATCATCACCTACGGCACGCTGGGCGCGAAGACGCTCATCCGCGACATCGGCCGGGCGCTGGAGTTCCCGCTGCCGGAGTGCGACAAGCTGGCGAAGATGATTCCGGAGCTTCCGGGGACGACGCTGGCGAGCGCGAGGAAGGACAGTCTGGATTTCGCCGACGCCTGCCAGGCCAACGAATTCGCGCGGGAGATCATGAAATTCGCGCCGCCGCTGGAGGACATGCCCCGCCAGACCGGCACTCACGCCGCCGGCGTCGTGATTGGCGAAAAGCCGTTGATGGAGTTGATCCCGCTGACGAAGGACAAAGACGGCAACGTGATTTCGCAGTGGGAATCCGTTCCGCTCGAAGAGGCCGGCCTGCTCAAGATGGACTTTTTGGGGTTGAAGACCCTCACGGTGGTGCGCGAGGCGTGCGACCTGGTCCGGCAGACCACGGGGCGGGAGATCGATCCGGATGCGCTGCCGCTGGACGATCCGAAGACCTACGAGCTGCTGGCGCGCGGGGACACGGTGGGGGTGTTCCAGGTGGAATCCGAGGGCATGCGCGATCTGCTGCGCCAGCTCCAGATCGGCAAGATCGAGGAATTGATCGCCATGATCGCGCTGTACCGTCCGGGGCCGATGAGCATGATTCCGTCGTTCATCGCCCGCAAGCACGGGCGGGAGCCGATTGAGTATCCGCATCCGCTGCTGGAGCCGATCCTGAAGGAGACCTACGGCATCATGGTCTACCAGGAGCAGGTGCAGC
>CAYODC010000102.1:0-7349 GCA_964402575.1 uncultured Verrucomicrobiota bacterium | reverse complement strand
TCGCCGAAGGCGACGTCATCGAATCCTACGAAATCGAAAAGGTCGCCCAGGAGCTTTGATCCGCCCCCGGGCGGCCCCCCCCGGGCCCCGCCATGAAAGCCGACCGGATCACGCGCGTCAATGAACTCATCCGGCGCGAACTGGGCCTCCAGCTCTACCGCGTCGTGAACCGGCCCGGATTCGATGCCGCCGCCGTGACGTTCACCCATGCGATCACTTCGGTCGACCTTCGCACCTGCCGCGTCCTCGTCTCCATCCGCGGTGAACCGGCCGAACAGGAACGCGTCTTGTCCATCCTCAAGCGCTTCCGCACCGAATTCCAGGAGGCCATCCACCAGAACGTCGTCCTGCGCTACACGCCCCAGCTCCATTTCGTCCTCGACCATTCCGTCGAACAGGGCGACCACGTCCTCCAGATCCTCCAGCAAATGGAGGCCGATGGCGAAGTTCCCGCGGACGCCGGCGCCGACGCCCTCGGCAGCGAGGACGCCGCGGACTCCGATCTTCCGCCCGCTTGAGCCTTGGCATGACTCCCCCCCCCCTGCCCATTCTAGGACCCCACGACGGCCTTCTGCTGGTGGACAAGCCCTCCGGCCCCACTTCGCACGACATCGTCGCCCAGATCCGGCGCCGCTTCCGCTATGACAAGGTCGGCCATGGCGGCACCCTCGACCCCATGGCCACCGGCTTGCTCGTCCTGTTGATTGGCAAGGCTACCAAGATCTCCGAACGCGTCATGGGCCACGACAAAACCTACGAAGGCATCCTCCGCCTCGGCGTGGAAACCGATTCCCAGGACGCCGACGGTCAAATCGTCGCCGAACACGACCCTTCCGCCATCACGTTCGAACAGGTGGAAGCCCAGATGAAGGCCCGCCTAGGCGATCAGTTGCAGACGCCTCCGATGGTCTCCGCCATCAAGATCAAGGGCGTCCCCCTCTACAAGCTCGCCCGCAAGGGCCAGACCGTCGAACGCGCCCCCAAGCTCATCCATGTCTACCGCTTTGAGCTGGTGAAGTTCGCTCCTCCGGAGGTCGCCTTCCGGGTCGAATGCACCAAGGGCACCTATGTCCGCACGTTGGCCCACGACATCGGCCAATCCCTCGGCGTCGGCGCCCATCTTGGCCAATTGCGCCGGACCCGGATCGGCCAACTCGATGTCGCCCAAGCCTCCCCCCTGGATGATCTCCTCTCCCTTTCCTCCCTTGACGGACGGATTCTTCCGCTCGCCAGCGCGCTGCCGTTGCTTTCCTGATGGCCGCCTGTAGGCACTTTCCGCGCCCTCGAAAGTCGCCCCCGACCCCGAATCGCCACACTCCATGCCTTCCTCCCCGGCTAGTTCACATATTGCAATAAGTGAAGTTCACTTATTGCAATAACTGAACTTCCGTTGTGGCTATGAATGATCTCTTCGCCTGCGGCTGGCCCTCCCCCTAACCCTCATGTGACCGGGAATGCTTTTCGCCGCCGGTACGACGTGCTACAGTCCGTGCGTGTTTTCTTCTACCCATCATTCGCGCAACCAGACTCCTCTCGTCCTGGCCATCGGACAGTTCGATGGCGTGCATCTCGGTCATCAAGCGATCTTTCGCGCCACGGTCGAAACCGCCTTGGAACTCGGCGGCCTTCCCGGCTGCCTGACCTTCGCTCCCCATGTCGCGCAGCTCTTGGATCCATCCCGGGTTCCCCTTCTCATCGCCGAACCCGGCCAGAACCAGAACCTGATTTCCGCCTGCGGAATCCACCAGATCCATACCTTCCCCTTCACCCGGGAATTCGCAGCCATGGGCCCCGGTGAATTCCTGTCCCTGTTGAAAATGGAATTTCCCTCCCTCGCCGCCGTGGTGGTTGGCCACAATTTCACGTTCGGGAAAAACCGCGCCGGCAACTCCTCCACCCTGCCGGAACTGGCCCGTCCCCTCGGCCTGCGTTCGCGCATCATTCCCCATGTCGAATATCAAGGGGCTCCGATCTCCAGCACCCGCATCCGGACCGCTGTCCAGGCGGGCGATATGCCGGCGGCCCGCGCCATGCTCGGCCGACCGTTCAGCTTGAATGGAGTCGTCATCCACGGCCGCGCCGACGGCCGAACGCTGGGCTTTCCCACCGCCAACATCCTCCCCGCGCTGCCCATTCGGCCCGCCCCCGGCATCTATGCCGCCCGGCTCTGGCTCCACGACGGCCCCCGCCCCGGCGCGGCTTTCGTGCCCGATCCGGTGGATCCTGCACAAGCCCACTTCGGCCATGTCGTCGAAATCCACGTGCCCCAATTCTCCCGCGATCTCTACGATCTGGACGTCGCCATTTCCTTCACCCGGCGCCTGCGCGGCCACATGCGGTTCCCCAACCCCGCCACCGCCGCCGGCCAGATTGCCCGCGACGTCGCCGATGCCATGGCCGCCGATGCCGAGAGGGATCCATGAGCACGGCGCGACACTCCCCAGAACTCCTCGCCCCCGCCGGCGAAAAAGCCGCTGCCTATGCCGCGTTCGCCTTCGGAGCCGATGCCGTCTATACCGGTCTTCCGCGCTTTTCCGCCCGCGCCGAAGCCGTCAATCTCGCCCCTCGCGAGCTGGAGGAAATCGTCGCCTACGCCCATTCGCTCCCTCATCCTCGCCAAGTCTTTGTCACGCTCAACACGCTGATCCGCGAGGCGGAACTCCCCGACCTGGTCCGCTCTCTCGCCCTCTGCGTGGAATGCGGCGCCGATGCCGTCATCGTGCAGGACTTCGGCGTGGCCCGCCTCGCCCGTCGCCATTTTCCGGCCCTGCGCCTGCATGCATCCACCCAGATGGCCCTCCACAACCTGGAGGGCGTCCGCGCCGCCGCCCGCCTCGGTTTCCGGCGCGTCACCCTCGCCCGCGAACTCACCCTCGATGAAATCCGGTCCATCGCCCGCCAAGCCCCCGGCGAAGTCGAAACCTTCCTCCACGGCGCGCTGTGCTATTCCTACTCCGGCCTCTGCCTCTACTCCGCCCTGTTGCGCAACCGCTCCGGCAACCGCGGCGCCTGCGCCTATCCCTGCCGCGACGCCTTTCGTCCCCTCCCCCCTCCCGGCGCACCGCCCACCCGACCCGGCCTGCTCTTCTCCATGAAGGATCTGGCCGCCGGCGCGGCCGCCTCCGACCTCGTTCACGCCGGCGTGGCGTCGCTGAAAATCGAAGGCCGCAAGAAATCCCCCCTGTATGTCGCCGCCGCCGTGAACTACTACCGCAAGCTTCTCGACCATTCCTTCGGTCCCGGCGAGCAGGAACGATGCGAAAACGATCTGCGCACCATCTTTGCGCGGCCCTGGACCGCCCTCTATATCAAATCGACGGCCAACCGCGCCGTCATCGATCCCGACGCCACCGGCCACCGCGGAACACCCGTCGGCCGCGTGGAAAACGCCGGGCGCGATTTCCTTCAATTCCGCCCGCAGCTCCCACTGGAAATCCATGACGGCCTTCAGGTCGAGCTTCCCGGCGAAACCCGTCCCTTCGGCTTCGCCGTCGAGGAAATCCTCCTCCCCAACGGCCGCCGCGTCTTCGAGGCCCCCGCCCGCACCCTGCTGCAGGTGCCCCTCCCGCCCCAGGCCCCGCGCATTCCCAAGGGCACAGAGCTGTTCCTCGCCTCCTCCCAGGCGGTCAAGCGCCGCTACCGCTTTGACCTGCCCAATCCGCGCGACCTCCGTCGGCGTTTTGCCCTCGACATCCACATCCACCTCGCCGAAACCCGCATCGAAGCCCGTGTCCAATCCCAGGCGGACGGACACTGCCTGTCGGCCTCCGCCACGTTGGCCGGAGCGTTCGCTCCCGCCAAGAATCCCGAGACGGTTCCCTCCGCACTCCAATCCGCGTTTTCCAAGCTCGGCGACACCCCCTTCACACTGGGCAAGCTCGTCTACGAAGGCCCTGCCCTCTTCCTCCCCGTCTCGCAACTCAACACCCTCCGCCGCGACTTGGCCGCAGCCCTGGAGCAACAACTCCGCGACGCCCGCGAGAAACACATCGAGCAGGCGATTTCTTCCCTTTCCCTTCTGAACCCTGAACCCTGTTTCCTGTCTCCTGCAACAAAAACGCCCGCTTTTCTACTGAAGACGGACCAGCCGTCTGTCCTCCTCGACGCCTTCCCCGACGGCGACATCCCGCGCGTCACCGAACTCATCGTCGAACTCGGCCGCGAAAGCCCGGAGCAGGTGGAAGCCGCCTTGGCGCGCCTGCCGGAACGCATCGCGGTCCGCCTGGCCCTGCCCGTCATCACCCGCGCCTGGGACCGCGAACCCCTGATGGCCCAGATTCGCCATTTCACGGATGCCGGCCACCGCCGCTGGGAAGCCGCCAACCTTTCTGCCATCGAATTCCTGCCCCACGCCGGAAATCTCGATCTCTCCGCCGACTGGCCCCTCTACACCCTGAACTCCTCCGCCCTCGCCGAATTGCGCAGCCTCGGCTTTTCGCGCTTCACCCTCTCGCCCGAAGACCTCCCGGAAAACGCCGCCGCTCTTTCCATCCGACACCCCAATGCCCTCGTCTGGCCCGTCCACCGCGATCCGCCGCTGTTCATTTCCGAATCCTGCCCTCGCGCCGCCCAGCTCGGACGCTGCCCCGGCCCCGCCCACTGCGATTTCACCGAGCAAGTCAGCGTCTCCGCCTCCGGTGAAACCATCCGGACCGTCAACCGCCACTGCCGTTTTTTCACCCTGCTCGAAGCACCCGGGGTCCGGCCTCTGCCCCCCGGACTCCCCCTGCTTCCCCGCGCGGACTTCCTCCTCCGCACCTGGACCCCCGGCGCCCTGCGCCATGCACTGCTCCACCTGCTCTAGAGCAAATTCAGATTTACTGTGGCCGTTTATGAACGGCCATAGAGATCGGCTCACCCGGAGGGTTCGCCCTACCCGAAGCCTCCTATACGGCGTTTCGGTAGGGCGAGGCGTCCCTGCCGAGCCGGGCTGTTTCCGGTGGTTGAGCGGCTACACCATTTCCGAAAATGCTCTAGCCTCCGGCATTCCTCCGTCTCCGCCCTTGCCAACCGCCGCCGGACGCGTCATCATGGCGGCAGTCAATACCCAGCGAGGTGCGCCCATGATCAAAAACATCCTGTTCGGCGTCGACGGTTCCATTTTCGGAGACAGCGCCTGCACCTTGGCCATCGACCTCGCCCTTCGCCTGGACGCACGCCTCGAGGCCGTCCATGTCGTCGATTCGCGCCTGCTCGAATTTCCGCTGATCGCCCCCCAAACGGGCTGCCTGGCCTGGACCCCCGGTGCCGTGGGCGGCCTCCAGGAGGCGCTGCGCGCCCGGGGGGAAACCCTCCTGCGCGAAACCGCCTCCCGCGGCGAAAAGGCCGGCATCCCCATTGTGACGACCTTGGAATTCGGCCATCCCTCGCACGTCTTCGCCCAAATCCAGAACCGCACCGAACTTGTCATCCTCGGCCGGCAGGGCGAACACGCCTCCTCCGCCCCGGACTTCACCGGTTCCACCATGGAACGCTTCATCCGCCGCGCCAGCCGCCCCTGCCTCGTCACGCCCGCGGAATTCCAACCCGTCGGCAAAATCCTCGTGGGCATTGACGGCTCGCCCTCCGGCGGCCGGGCCCTGCATGAAGCCGTCGAACTGGCCAACGCCCTGCACGTGCCCCTCGTCATCCTCTCCGTGGCCGAGCGCGATTCCGACCTTCCCTTGGCGCAAAAACATTCCCTGGAAGCCCATAGCCAGGCCCGCGCCCATGAATGCGCCGCCGCCGCCGTCACCGCCATCGGCCCGCCCGCCACCCGCATTCTCGAACAGGCGTCCGCCACCGGCTGCAACCTCCTCGTGCTCGGTTCCCACGGCCATGGCTGGATCTACGAGCGCCTCATCGGCAGCGTCGCCGCCCACGCCGTTTCCAACGCCAAGATCCCCGTCATGCTCGTCCGCTGATTTCCAGCCTGCCCCCGGATCGGCCGTTCCTCACCCCCGGTTGCCGCGTTTCCATTTCGGCTCCGGCGGCGGACGCAATCCGGCTTCCTTGCGGGTGCCGACATACAGCCCGTCGACGATTTTCCCGCACTCCCGGGCCAAGGCCTCGGACACCCGCACCGTCAGCTGCGGGGCGGCCCTCAAATAAACCTTGGCGTTGTCGGGATACAGCAGGCACAGGGTCACCGCCGTGTCCCCGGGATGCCGCCGAAGCACATCCTTCAGCTCGCGCATCCGCTCCTCGGTCCAGGTGCCGACATTCACATGCAGGCTCAGGCTGGTCGTGAACCGCGCCGGAACTTCGTCGATCGGATAGATCTCGTCCACGGTGAGCGAACTGCCGCCGCCGCCGATGTCCGCGCGAACGCTCCCGCACACCATCACCGCCGCGTCCGGCTGCAGATGGATCCCAAAGCGCTCGAACGCCTCGGGAAACGCCACCGCCGGCACCGCCCCGTCCAGCGTGTCGAGCCGAAAGGACATCATCGCCCGCGGCACTTCATCGGGCTTTTTCGGTTTCGTGAACCGCTTCTGGGCGTTGACCACGAGCCCGCCGATGCGCGTGCGCGTGCGCTCGGGAAGCGCCGCGAAGCCCCCGGCATCGCACTGGTTGTATTTCTCCAGCGTCCACGAACACGCCAGCAGCGGATGGCCCGAAATGTAGAAGCCGATCAATTCCTTTTCAAAGGCCAGCATCTGCTTCTGCGGCCACGGCTCGCCCTCCGGAAGATCGCGGTCGGTCATCACCACGCCCGCCGCCCCGTCGCCGCCCAGCCCGTCGAACAGCGAGGCCTGCCCCGCCGCCCGGTCCTTGCGCACCGACGCCGCGTAGCCCATCGCCGTCTCGATGCCCTCGAACAACTGCCCCCGCAACCGCCCGGTGAAATCAAACGCCCCGCTCTTCACCAGCGCCTCGATCGTCTTCTTGTTGACATCCCCGTTTTCCATGCGCTCGCAAAAGTCCACCAGCCCCTTGAACGGCCCCCGCGCCCCGCGCTCCTTCACCAGCGCCTCCACCGCCCCGGCGCCCACGCCCTTGATGCCCGCCAGCCCGTAGCGAATCGCCGCCTTCACCGGCGTGAAGCGCAGGCCGCTTTCGTTCACGTCCGGCGGCAGCACCTGGATGCCCATTTTCTGGGCCTCCGCCACCAGCACCGGCAGCTTGTCCGTGTTGCCGATTTCCGACGACAGCGTCGCCGCCATGAACTCCACCGGATGGTTCGCCTTCAGGTAGGCTGTCTGGAACGTCACGATTCCATACGCCGCCGAATGCGACTTGTTGAAGCCATACGACGCGAAATCCGCAATCTGGTCGAAGATCTGCCCCGCCTTCGCCGCCGAACACGTCTTGGTCCGGACGCAGCCGTCCGTGAACGCCTGCCGCTGCTTGGCCATTTCCTCCGGCTT
>CAYODC010000101.1:3098-7364 GCA_964402575.1 uncultured Verrucomicrobiota bacterium | reverse complement strand
GACGTTGCGGCGGTAGGTGAGTGAGCCGGGATAGGATACGACGAGATCATAATTGGCGCTGCCGACGTAGGTGCCGGAGAGGGCGTCGAGATCGGCCTGCGAGATGTCGGCGAGGTTGGTGGGCCAGGCGAGGGCGTTGGTGGGCCAATGGAGGCCGTCGCGTTCGAGGAGGGCGTGCTGGAGGGCGAGGGCGTCGACGGACATGGGGATTCCGCTGGGAGAGCTGGTGGCGATGGCGACGCCGAGTTTCTTTTCGGGCAGGAAGAGGAACTGGGCGCTATAGGCGAGGGTGCCGCCGTTTTTCCAGACGGCGGGGCCGGCGTAGGCCAGGCGCGGATCGGAGACGGTGTCCCAGCCGAGGCCGGTTTTGATCCATTGGAAGGCGTCGAAGGGCGCGTTGGTGGAATGGTCGGCGATCATGAGGTCGCGGGTTTCGGGGCGGAGGACGAGGGGGGCGTCGGAGAAGAGGGCTTTCATGAACTGGGCCATGTCGACGGGGCGGCTGTAGAGGCTGCCGGTGCCGTAAATGTCGACGAACTCGGGCGGCATGCGCTGGCCGCCCAGGTAGGGGACGGCGAGGTGGTTGGAGATGGCGGGCTTGTCGAGGACATAGGAGGTGCCGTCCATGCCGAGGATGTCGAAGAGGCGGGCGTTGGCGAGTTCGGCGAAGGGGCGGGCGTCGCCCTCGGCGGCGGCGGCGGCTTCGGCGATGCCTTCGAGGAGGACGAAGCCGACGTTGCAATAGTTGTTGAGAGTGCCGGGTTCGTTGACGGGATAGGTCTGGGCGAGGTCGTGGGTGGTTTCGAGATAGCCGCGGCCGAGGGGTTGGGTGAGGAACCCGGCGCGGATGAGGTCGCCGGGGAGTCCGGAGTGGTGGGTCATGAGATCGCGGACGGTGATGGGGCGGGGTGTAGTTGGTGAAGGGGGTCTCGAGATCGAGGAGACCGCGCTCGGCGTACTGCAGGTTGAGGGCGGCGGTGAAGGCCTTGGAGACGGAGCCGATGCGGAAGACGGTGCTGGTGTCGACGGGGAGGCCCGCCTCGCGGTCGGCGAAGCCGAATCCCTGGGCCCAGACGATGTCCTGATCGTCGACGAGGGCGATGGAGACGCCGACGGTGCCCTCGTCGGTCATGGCGGCGGCAATGGCGTTGGAGACGGCGTCGATGGTGTCGGCGTAGTCGGTTTGGACAGCAAGATCCATGGTTTGCGAGGCGTCGCCAAAGGCATTTTGGGCGGTGACGGTGATGGAGTGGGAGCCGACGGCGTGGGTGAGGCCGGTGATGGTGCCGAAGGCGGGATCCCAGCCGAGGCCATTGGGCAGGTTTTGGATGATCCAGTTGGTGGGGCAGTTGAAGGCGACGGGTTGGGCGCGGAAGTCCTGGCCCTGGCGGGTGGGGGGGAGGACGGGGAAGAGGATGGGCGGTTCGGCGCCAAAGGCTCCTGCGTCGTAGCCCAGGGCATTCTTGAGGAGGGCGGCGGCGGACTGGAGGTGGAAGAACGAGGCGTAGATCCGCTCGTCTTCGTATTGGAGATTGAAGGCGCCGGCGAGACAGACGCCGTTGGAGGGGTCGGCGCGCATGATGGAGATCATGCCCCACATGGTGCCGTCGTGTCCCCAGCCGAGGCCGTCCTGGGCATTGCATCCGCGGCCGTAGGTGCTGATGGGGCCGGGGCTGAGGGGGTCCATCATGAGGGCGCGGGTTTCGGCGGAGAGCAGATTGGTGGAGAGGAAGAAGGCATCGGCGGCGGCGAGCAGGTCATCGAGGGAGGAGACGATGCTGCCGCAGCCGAATTCGACGGAGGGATTCCAGTCGGAGGTGTCGGTGAATGTATCGCCGATGAACATGTAGGAATCCATGGCGGGCTCGGGCACGGAGACCTGGGAGTGGAGGGGCGCGAAGGTGTTGGCGAGGGCGAGGGGGTCGAGGACATTCTGCTGAACGAAGGCCTGGTAATTGGTGCCGGAGACGTTTTCGACGATGCGGGCGAGGATGTTGAAGCCGGTGTCGGAATAGTGGTAGTCGCTGCCGGGTTCGAACATCAGGTTGGGGTAGAGGTGGCGGGCGACGGCGACGATTTCCTCGACGGTGAACTCCTGGAAGCGGTCTTTGACGAGCTGGCCGTCGATCCAGGCGGTGTTGTTGGCGTCGGGGAGGCCGGAGCGGTGCTGGAGGAGGTGTTCGACGGTGATGTCGGCGGCGCGCGGCACGCCGAGTTCGGGGGCGTAGGTTTCGACGGTGTTGGAAATGTTCAGGAGGCCCTGCTGCTGGAGGAGGAAGACGGCGGCGGCGGTGAAGGTTTTGGAGATGCTGGCGATGTGGAACTGTTCATTGCCCTCGAGGGTCCGATCGGGGGAGACGGAAGCGAGGCCTTCGGCAACGACGACGGGCAGAAATCCGGGTTCGCGGGCGGCGACAGCGATGCCGGGCAGGTCGGGGAAGGTGGCCAGGGTCTGGCGGAGGGCGGCACGGGTCTCGGAGAGATCGATGGCTTTGATGTCAAACTCGACGGGGACGGGGCTGGCCATGGAAACGAAGATTTCGTCGGTGTCGTCGGCGTCGAAATCGAGCAGGGCGGAGCCGTTGCCGGAGGCGACGAGCTGGGCATCGCCGTTGAAGACGCGGACGGGGATGTTGGCGGCGGCATCGGAGAGGACGAAGGCGACGGAGGAGCCGGGGGCGGCGGGGGCGTAGCGGAAGAGGGCATTTTCGTGGGGGGCGGCAGTGGAGGAAAGGGCGACGCCGGGTTGGAGGGCGGGGAGGTCGGCGGCGTTTCGGCAACGGTAGCCGCCGAACCAGAGGAGTTCCTCGCCGGCGGCGTTGGTGGCGATGCGGACGGCGCCGTCGCCGCGGGTGGAGAAGCCGGCGACAAAGGCGAGATCGTCGGTGGCGGGTTCGAGGACGGCGGAGAGGCCGCCGGCGATGGAGAGGATGCCGTGGCCTTCGCGCAGGACGAACCCGGGCAGATAGCCGGCGCCGCGGATGAAATAGTCGTCATGGTAGACGTTGTCGGCGATCCATGCGGCGCCGAGGCGGTTGGACCAGGCCGGGGGAATGGGCGGCGGCGCGTAACGGACGGCGTATAACTTTTCGGCATAGCCGCCATAGACGAATTCGTCGCGGGGTTCGCCGTCGGTGCCGAAGCGGAGGAGGAGGGCGCGGCCGTCGACGTTGGTGAAGACGTATTGCGCGCCGGGCTGGTCCAGGCGGAAGAAGCGGCCATTGGCGAGGGGGCGGAAGGGGGTTTCGGCGTCGGAATTCTGCGCGTCCGGGATCAGGGAGAGGATGCCCTCGGGACGGGCGACGAGGCGGTCGACGCCGGAGGCGGTAACGTAGTCACCTTCGATTTCCTGCAGGGCGGCATAGGGGAGGTTGGTGGCGGCGGATTCGGGAACAGCGGGCGTCGGAGGGGCGGCGAGGCCATCGCGTTCGAGGAGGGCTTCGCGGAGGATGGAGCGGGCGATGGCATAGCGGGCGACGTGGCTGGCGTTGAGATTGACGAACACACCGAGCTGGCGGTCGGGAAGGATTTCGAGATAGGCACTGAAGGTGGAGGTGTCGCCGTCCTTGGCCCAGGTGCGGCCGGCGTAGGCCATGGCGGGATCGGAGACGGAATCGAGTCCGAGACCGGGCTGGAAATAGTTGTCGAAATCGAGCGGGGCGGGGGAGGGTGTGCCGATTTCGGCGAGACTGGCGGGGGAGAGGAAATTGGAGCCGTTGGCGAGGCCGTCGGCGAGGACCATCTGGATGAGGCGGGCCACGTCGAGGGGGCGGGAGCAGGCGCCGCCGGTGGCGGCCATGTTGCCGATCATGGCCGGTACGGGATGGCCGTCGACATAGCCGGTGGCGAGGTTGGCGGCGACGATCGGATGGTCGGGGTAGAACGAGGAATGGGTCATGCCGAGGGGGCCGAAGATGCGCGCCTGGGCGGAATCGGCGTAATCCGTGCCGTCGTGGCGGGCGATGATTTCGCCGACGAGATTGAAGCCGCTGTTGCAGTAGCTGGCGAGGAGGTTGGGCGGGTAGAGGGGGTAGGCGGTTTGGAAGTAGTCGAGGAGCCAATCGATGTATTCGGGCCAATAGTCGGTGGTGCCGAACGAGCCGTTGTAAATGTCGCCGGGGATGCCGGAATGGTGATTGAGCATGGCGCGGGCGGTCCAGGCATTGGTTTGGCCGGGGAAGCGGTCGAGCATGGCGAATTCGGGGAGGGCGTCGGCGACGGGCGCATCGAGATCCAGCGCGCCATCGTCCGCGAGCTGCGCGGCCA
>CAYODC010000101.1:0-3088 GCA_964402575.1 uncultured Verrucomicrobiota bacterium | reverse complement strand
GAGGGCGGTAATGAACTTCGAGACGGAGCCGATCATCAGGACGGTGTTGGTGGTGACGGGCGTTTGGCTTTCGACGTCGGCGAAGCCGAAGCCCTCGGCCCAGACGACGTTTTGGCCGTCCACGAGGGCGATGGAGCATCCGGGGATGGAGTGCTGGGCCATCTGGTTGGTGATGAAGGCGCGGGAGGCGGCGAGGGTGTTGGTGAGGGTGTAGAGGCGGAAGGTGAGGGGGGTGTCGGCGGGGGCGGAGACGTCGAGGCGGAACGTGCCGGAGGCGGGGCTGGTCCAGCCGAGGCCGTTGGTGAAGAAGGAGGCCGAGTCGGGATCTGCGCCGGGGGAGAGGGCGAGGACGACGTCGGCGGAGGCGCCGGAGACGCGGACGCCGTAATAGACGCCGTGTTCGGCGGTGAAATAGAGGGTGTTGGTTTGGTTGGCGGACAGGGAGAGGTTGGTGGAGACGCCTTCGGTGAGGGTGGGAGGGGTCGGATAGCCGAGGGCGGCGAGGGCGCGGGAGGCGGCTTCGTACATGGCTTCCATGCAGAGGGTCCAGGAGGCGGCGCCATCGGTGTAGTCCCACAGGGGGAGAACGGCGGCCATGGAGACGTCGATGTCGGGGCGGTATCCCATGAAGGCGAGGTTGCCGATGCGCGCGCCGTTGTGGCCGAAGCCGAATTCGGGGGAGAAGGTGCAGCCCATGGCGTAGTCGGCCTTGTGGGTGGAGGAGTTGGTGCGCATGAGGCGGGCCATGTCGGTATTGAGGACGCCTTCGCCCTTGAGGGTGGCGCGGACGTGGCGGTTCAACGCGGGGAGGGTTCCGTAGCCGTTGCCTTCGCCGACCTGGGCGCTCATATTGTAATTGGAAATGACGACGGGTTCGCTGCCGGCGAGGTAGATGGTGCCGGGCAGGAAAGGCGCGGGCAGGGCGGTGTCGGTGGCGAGATTCGGGAAGCGGATGTCGGGGCCGACGACGTTCAGCTCGTAGAGGAAATCGGTGAGTGTTTTGGGTTCGCCCATATAGTGGGAATAGACGCGCCCGACAATTTCGGCGAGCATGGCGTAGCCGGTGTTGCTGTAGTGGTAGCCCTCGTCGGGGGCGAAATAGGAGAGCTGGTGGAGGGCGGCCTGGGCGACCATTTCCTCGACGGTGAATGGGTGTTCGGGGTCTTGATCCGACATCCACGTGGTATAAGAATCGCCGCCGCAGCCGGGGACTTCGTCGTTGTCGACGTCATACACGCCCGCCGAGTGGCGCAGGAGCTGTTCAATGGTGATGACGTCCTTGTGGGGAATGGCCCAGTTCGTGCCGGTGGGAATGAAGGGCTGGTCGGTGCCGGGAATGAAATCCACGATGCGGTTGGTGATGTCGAGCAGGCCCATCTGCTGGAGGAGGAGGACGGCGGTGGAAGTGAAATTCTTGGTGTTGCTGGCGAAGCGGAAGGTGGTGTTGGTGTCGAGGGCCTGTTCGGGGGAGGCGGAGGAGGAGGCGAAGTATTCGGCGTCGGGGGTTTGAATGACGAGGCCGAGGGTGGGCACGGGATTGCCGAGGGCGGCTTCGAGTTCGAGGCGCACCTCGTGGACGGCATTGGGGACGCGGGTGGAGGCGGGGACGGGGCCGATGGGTCCGGCGAGGTGGGCGGCGGCAGCGACGGAGGCTTGGGCGAAGGCTTCGAAGTAGGGGAGGTTGAGGGTGTCGATGGTGTCGTTGGTCGTGTGGTAGTGGGGGGTGATGTCGCCGTTTTCCCAGTCTTCGATGGCGAGAATGGCGGGGATGCCGATATTCCAGAACGGCTCGTGGTCGCTGTAGCCTTCGCTGTTGGGATAGACGAGAGGAACGAGGCGGTCGGAGAGGCCGTAGAAGGCGACGGCGTTGGTGAAGGCGGCGACGAGTTCCATGTCGGCGGCGTGGCCGGGGTCGCTGGCGCGACGCGCGGTCAGGTTGAGGTGGCCGTCGTCGTTGCCATCGTAGGCGACCATGTCGAGGTTGAGGACGCCGACGATGTGGTCGCCGGCGGCGAGGGCGTTGGCAGCATAGGCGATGCTGCCGAGGATGCCTTGTTCCTCGCCGGTGAAGAGCACGAAGCGGAGGGTGCGTTCGAATTGGAAGTCGCGCATGGCGCGGGCGGCGGCGAGGACAGCGACGGAGCCGCTGGCGTTGTCGTCGGAGCCGGGGGCGAGGGGGCCTTCAGGCATGGAGTCGAGGTGGGCGCAGAGGATGACGATCTCGTCGGGGGCGGAGGTGCCGAGGCGTTCGGCGACGAGATTGCGGCTGGCGACGGATCGGTTGGCCCAGTCGAGGGCGGACCATTCCGGGGCGGTCACTTCATAGCCGGCGGCGCGGAGGCGGGCGGAGGCATAGTCGAGGGCGCGGTCGAGGGAATTGGTGGCCAGGGAATTTCGGGTGGCGATCGGGCCGTAGGAGCCGCCGGCGTGGACGGGCGTCTCGCCGCTGAACGCGCGCAGGGCGGAGAGGAGGTTGGTCGCTTGGATGTGGGCGAGCATCTGGGCGACATAGGCGTTGGAAACGGCGGAGGCGAGGCGGGGGGCGGCGAGGGCGCGGGGGGCGGCGAAAACCATGGGGGCGGAGGGGAGGCGGCGCAGTTCATAGCCCAGGCCGTAGAGGGCATTGAGGTCGTCGGCGGTGCCGGGGGCGAGCAGGAGGGTTTGGCCGTCGTCGTGGAGGATGGGCAAGGAAGCGGGAAGGTGGGCGCGATTCACTGGCCGGCGCGAGCGGGCGAGATAGAAAGCGGAACCGGCGGGGGCCTCGGCGAGAATCCGGACGGGCCGGGGGGATTGGAGAAGCGGGGCGGCGTCGGCGCGGACGAGGGCATAGTCGCGGCCGGTGGCGTCGTGCAGGTGGGCATGGACGGGGAAGGGGAGGCTGGCGGGAGAAGCACCGTCGAGATCGATGCGCGCCAGCACGGGGGATGTGGGCGGTTGGGGCGCGGCATGGGCGGGGAGGCGGGCGCCGACCAAGGCCAGAAGGAGGACGGCAGCGGGGAGGCGGCAGAGGCGGTGACATGATTTCATGGGTGGTCCTTGTTGGGGATCGGGAGTTGGAGCGGAGACCGGTTTTCCACACTGTGGAAAA
>CAYODC010000100.1:0-7402 GCA_964402575.1 uncultured Verrucomicrobiota bacterium | reverse complement strand
CGCATGATCTCGTAGGTCTCGCGGTGCTTGAGCATGCCGTCCTGGTGGATGCCCGACTCGTGTGCAAAGGCATTCGCGCCCACGATCGCCTTGTTCCGCTGGACCATCATGCCCGTCAGCTGGCTTACCAGGCGGCTCGCCGGAAACAGCTCCTGCGTCTTCACCCGGCTCTGAATGCCGTAGTGGTCCGCGCGCACCTTCAGCGCCATCACCAGCTCCTCCAGCGAGCAGTTGCCCGCCCGCTCGCCGATGCCGTTGATGGTGCATTCCACGCCGCGGGCGCCACATTCGATCGCCGCCAGCGAATTCGCCACCGCCAGGCCCAGGTCGTTGTGACAGTGCACGTGCACCACCACGTTTTTCAGCTCCGGCACCATCTCGTGCAGGCGGGTCAGCAGCGTCCGGAACTCCTGCGGCACCGTGAACCCCACCGTGTCCGGAATGTTGATCGTCGTCGCCCCCGCCCCGATCACCGCCCGCACCACCTCGGCCAGGAATTCCGGCTCCGTCCGCGACGCATCCTCCGGACTGAACTGTACGTCCTTGCAGAATTTCCTCGCGTAGGCCACGCCCTCCACCGCCTGCCGAATGATCTCGTCCTTTGCTTTTTTCAGCTTGAACTCGCGATGGATCGCGCTGGTCGCCAGGAACACGTGGATCCTTGCCCGGTCCCCTGCCGGCTTCAGTGCCTCCGCGCATTTCTCGATATCCCCCTTCACGCATCGCGCCAGTCCCGCAATTCGACATTTCTTGATTTCACTGGCCACTTTCTTCACCGCCTCGAAGTCCCCCGGCGACGCCGCCGGAAAACCCGCTTCGATGATGTCCACGTTCAGCTTCTCAAGTTGCCGCGCCACTTGAATCTTCTCTTGCAGCCCCATGCTCGCCCCGGGACATTGCTCCCCGTCCCGCAGTGTCGTGTCGAAAATAATAACGTGATCCGGCTTCTTCATTTCTGGATTCCCTTATCGATGGTGTTTTCGCTTCGCGCGCGGGCAGCAAAACGCCCGCCAATCTTCAGTTCGGCGGGCTTTCCTTTGGAACCAGACGGCTCCGGGAATTCATCCAACGCAACACCCGCCGCCCGCCGTGGCACGGGTGTCGCCGCGCAACGCCAGAAGGTACAGATCTGCATTGGAAAACATGGTCATATCGAACTCCACTAAACCATCCCCTCCCCTCCCTGTCAAGATACCCCGACAGATACCCCGATTGGTTTTTCTGCCGGTCGGCGTTCTACATATCCACTATTTATAAATACTGGATAATACACTATTCGGATTTTAATGGCGCTATTCCACTTCTATTTATCATAGCTATAGATACATTAATAGTATTTATCCACTATTTATAAACTGTGGATAATATGCTCACTCTTGTGCTCGACGCAACCGAGGGTCGAGCGCATCCCGCAACGCATCCCCCAACAGATTAAACGCCAGGACCACGGCAAAAATCGCCGCCGTCACCGCCGCCAGTTCCCACCACATCCCCTGCCACAGCCGCAGCCGTGCCGACGAAATCATCGTCCCCCAGCTCGGTTCCCCCTGAGCCCCGATTCCCAGGAAACTCAAAAACACCTCCGTCCCGATCGACGCCGGAAACCGCAGCGTGAACGAGACCAACGCGACATGAATCACGTTTGGGAGAATGTGACGAAACACAATGCGCCCATGCGAAAAGCCCAGTGCCTTCGCCGCCCGCACATACCCCCGCCCCTTCTGCCGAATCACCTCTGCCCGGATCAGCCGGCACACCCCCACCCATGTCGTCAGACCGATGGCCAGAAAGACACCCAGCAGCCCCTTGCCCACCACCATCGCGATCGCCAGCACAAACAGCAATCCGGGAATCGACGCAAACGTGGTCGATAGCCACACCACGAAATCATCCGTCTTCCCCCCGAAATATCCCCCCAGGCATCCCAGCAGCACTCCGATCGGAATCGCGATCAACGACGATACCACCCCCACCTGGAACGCAATTCGAGCCCCCTGTCCCAACCGCATCAGCACATCGCGCCCCAACCCGTCCGTACCCAGCCAATGATCCGCACACGGCGCCAGATAGCGCGCACCCAAATCCTGCACCTGCCATGGCGGCGTCACGTCCTTCCAGGAATACCACGCCTTCGCCGCCTCGCCCCACAGCGCCGCCGCAAAAAAAACCGCCAGGATCCCCAAGCAAATCCGCGAAACCCGGCTGCCCCACACCTGATGCCACGCCTCCCGCCCAAACGACACGCCCGCGCCAGCCCGGTTTTCCATCCCGCCGTTCATGACAGCTTGACCCTCGGATCCACCCACGCCAGCGCCACGTCCGCCAGGATATTCGCCGCCGTGAACAGTAGCGCCCCCACCAGCACCACCGCCCGCACCACGTCCACATCCGACGAATGGATGGCGTTCAGGCTCAAATATCCCAATCCTGGAATCCCGAAAAAACCTTCCAGCAGCAGGCTGCCTGTGTACAGATACGGCAACGCCAACGCTACATTCACGATCACCGGCCCCAGCGCATTCTTCAGCACGTGCTTGAACAGCACCCGCCCCTCCCCCAGCCCTTTGGCAAACGCCGTGCGCACATAATCCTTGCCCATTTCCTCCAGCAAAATCGTTCGGTAGAAACGCACGTTGGCCCCCAGCCCCGTCGCCACGCCGATCAGCACCGGCAGCATCAGGTTCCGCCACGACTCAAACCCCCACACCGGAAACCACCCCAGTTTGTACGCCAGCACGAACTGGCCGAATACGATCCAGACCAGGTAGTTCACGCTCATCAGCGCCACGCACACTGCCACCAGGCTCCGGTCCAGCCACGCCCCTCGCCGATACGCGCACAACAGCGCCAGCACCAAACTCACCCCCAGTTCCACCATCAGGATCGGCACCGTCAGCGCCAGGCTCGGCCCGATACCCGCCCGCAGCAGCCGACCCACCGGCTGGTTCAAGCTGCTGCTGGTTCCAAAATCCATCCGGAGCAAACGCCCCAGGTAATACGTCAATTGACTGTCGAAAACATGCCGCGTCTTCCGCTCCATCCGGACGCTCCGGATCTCCACCGCGCCCCCCTCCGCCCGGAACTCCGGATTTTCCACACCGTGGAAAACTTTTTTCCACACCGTGGAAAATTCCGGCGCTTTTTTCCACACTGTGGAAAACTTTTTTCCACACCGTGGAAAACCCGCACCGTTGCCTACGATCGTCAGCCGCCAAGTTTCACCCTCCGGCAGCGGAAACGCCAGCGGCAGTTCCAGCGCCTCCCCCTCCGCCAGCCGCAGCGATCCACTCTCTCCCGCGCCCCACTTCGCCCGCACTCCCGGTGCGGCCGTTTCGAAATCGACGGCTTCCAACGTGCGAGTGACCGTCCAATTGCCGCAGAACAACGGCTTGTTGTAGCCGCGCGCCTCGTCAAACTCCTCCAGTGAACGGGCCGACGCATTCTGCCCAAGCACCATCGCCGCAGGGGATCCGCCCACCACGTTGAACAGCACAAAAGTGATCAGCACAACTCCCGCCACGGTCGGAATTGCCTGCCACAGTCTTCTGGCCACATATCGCCACATGCCCGTCACTATGCCGGTTTTCCGTCCGCCGCCCAATCCCAATCCAAATGTGTAATGTATAGACTTCACCCTCATGAGGGTGAAGTCTATACATTACACATTTAGTTCGACCGCGTGCGCCCCGTGCTTGACGCACGGGGATGGCGCAGGGATGATGCCCCGGCATGAACCTTCCCCCCGTCCAGCCCCGCTCGGTCCTGGTCACCGGATGCTCCTCCGGCATCGGGGCCTCCACCGCCCTCCTCTTGCGGGAAGCCGGGTGGACCGTGTTCCCCACCGCGCGGAAACCCGAAGACCTCGATCAACTCCGCGCACGAGGTTTTTATCCCCTCGCGATGGATCTCGCGGATGCCGACTCCGTTGACTCCGCCGTCCGCGAACTGCTCGCCCGGACCGGCGGCATCCTCGGCGCCCTCGTCAACAACGCCGGCTTCTGCCAGGCCGGCGCCCTCGAAGACGTCACGCGCCAGGCCTTGCGGCTTCAATTCGAAGCCAACGTCTTTGGCACCCATCAACTCACCCGCTCCCTACTGCCCGTGTTCCGGCGACAGGGCTGTGGCCGCATCGTCAACATCAGCTCCGTCATGGGCCGCATCGCCGTGCCCATGGTCGGTAGTTACTGCGCCTCCAAATACGCCTTGGAGGCCCTTTCCGACGCCTTGCGCATCGAGTTGAAGGGAACCGGGATCTGGGTCGCCCTCGTCGAGCCCGGCGCCATTGTCTCCCGCTTCCGAACAAACGCCGCGGAAGCCCTTGATCGCTGCGTCGACCGCGCCCGATCCGGATTCGGCAATGTCTATGCCCACGAAATCGAGCGCCGCCGCCGCCAGGTCAAGCGACCCGATCTCTTCACCCGCCCTCCCGAGGCCGTCGCTCGCCGGATTCTTCACGCCCTCGAATCCCCTCGCCCGCGCCGCCGCTACCGGGTGACCTTGTCGGCACCCCTGGCCGAACTCGCCGTCCGCTTCCTTCCCCAGGCCTGGACCGATCCGCTGCTCGCGCGCCGTATGCCCGCCCGCCAATCCCCCCTGGAGACCTCCCCATGAAGCACCGCCTCAAGCACCGGGCCGAATATGTGCTGCTCCGCGCCTTCTGTGCCATGGTTTCCCGGCTGCCCTACCGCCTCGCCCTGCTACTGGCTACCGGCCTGGCCCGCGTTGGCTTCGCCCTCGGGGCCTCGCGCCGACGCGAGGCCATCCGCCGCATCCGCTCTGTTCTGGGCGATTCCTGCACGCCCCGACGCGCCCGTGCCATCGCCTGGCAATCCCTGCGCAACATGGCCTTCAACCTCGCGGAAATCCTGTACATGGGCGGCGGACGCCCCCGCCAGTTGCCCGTCTCCATCGACATGCAGGACGCCCTGGACCGCGTCCGGGCCTACGCCGGCGCACATCCCGGACGCGGCGCCATCTTCGCCTGCCCCCACATGGGCAACTGGGAACTCGCCGGCATCGTCGTGCCTTCCCTAGGCATCCGGATGTTCACCCTGACCGGCGTGCAGAAAAACCCCCTGGTGCAAGACTTCCTCCAGCGCCTGCGCCACGCCCCTGGCGTCGAACTCATCGAACGCGGCTCCGGCACGACGCTGCGCAAGATCTTCTCCAACCTCCGCCAGGGGAAATTCCTCGCCATCATGCCCGATCTGCGCTCCCGCCAGCCCGGCGTGCGCGTGCGCTTCTTCGGCGGCGAAGCCAACCTCTATCCCGGCATGGGCCATTTCGCCCGGCAAGTCGGCGTCCCGGTCTTCCTCGCCGTCATGAAACGCCACGGCTGGACCCGGCACACCCTCGATCTCTATGGTCCCTTCGAGCCCGACCCCGCCTTGTCGAAGGACGAAGACGCCATTCGTCTGTCGCAAACCGTGATGGACATCGTCGATTCCGAAATCCGCAAGGATCCCGGCCAGTGGTTCTGGTTCAACAAGCGCTGGATTCTCGATCCCCTCGATCCGGAACCTGCCCCCCCTGTCGCCGACACCTGAACCGCCGCCGCCGGCGGTCACTCCACGGCAAACTCCACGCCATGCCGGTCCAACATGGCACCTTCCGCCAGCGCCAGCGAAGATAGCTGCCGGTTGTAGTCGGCCAGCGCCGCGATTTCGGCCTTGCGGGCGCTGGTCAGGTCCCGCTGAAGCTGCAGCACCACGAAACTGGTGCTTTTCCCGCTTTCCAGCTTGCGCTGCTCGGCCGTGAGCGCCTGTTCGGCGTATTCCCGGGCCTCCCGCGTGGCCTGCACTTTCTCCAATCCCGTCGACACCGCCGCCACGGCGTTGTCCACCTCCACCAGCGCGGATTCCTCGAGCTGGCGAAGTTCCAGCCGCATTTTTTCTTCGGTCGCGGCGCTCTGCCGGTGACGGGCGGCCGCCGCGCGGTTGCCCAGCGGAATCGACAGCGTCACCCCGGCCGACCAGTACGGCTCGTCCGCGGCTTCCATCTGGTTCCAGGCCTCGCCGGGCGACTCTTCATCGCTGGCCGCCACGCCGTAGCCGCCCACCAGATCCAGGGAGGGCAGCGTCTGGTTCTTCTGGTATGCCACGGCAATCCCCTGCCGCTCCAGGGCCAGCCGCGCCTGCCGCAGATCCGCGCGGTCCAGCAGGGCGCGCTCTCCGGCCACCATCCGGTCCACGCGGACCGGCGCCGCCGCCAACTCCCCCGCCGCGGCAAGATCCAGATCCCGGAAGTTCCGGTGGTCGGCAAACAACAGGGACTTCAAGTGGTTTTGCGCCTCGGCGTAGGTCCGGCGCGCCGAACTCAGTTCCGCGCGCGCCGCCGCCGCCTGGCTCTCGGCCTGCTTTTCGTCCAGCACCGCCATCGCTCCAATCTGCACCTTGCGCCGGTTGTCCTCATACAATTGCGTCGCCAGCCGCACCGCCTCCTCCTGCACGCGGATGCTTTCGCGCGCCTCGACCAGGGCGTACCAGGCCGACTCCACCTCGCCCAGCACCGCCTGTACCTGGCCTTCCATCTGCACCCGCGCCTCCGCCGATTGTCCGCGAGCCATCGCCACCTGGTAACGCGTGCTGTCGGTCCGAAACCCCTTCAACAGCGGCTGGGTCAGCGTGATCCCCGCGCGGCCCGAGCTCGTATCAAAGGGATTCCCCTGACGCGTGCCATCCGACTCCCCCACCCGGGCGCCGATGTCATAACTCACCCCCCCCAGGCCTGTCACTCCGCCGATGGAAGCCTCGGCAGACTCGTTGTCCGTTTCCGATCCCAGCACTTCCAGCGCCCCCGCCGCCGTTCCCGCGCTTTCTCCCTCCGTCTCCTCGTGCGACCGTTTGGCGGATACCGTCAGCTTCGGATCATAGCCCCCCAGGGCCGCGTCCACGTCGAGCCGGGCGATGTCCCGCGAAATCCGCTGGATCTTCAGATCCAGGTTGTTCTCCAGAACCAACCCGATGCAATCCACCAGCGTCACCTCCCGCGCGGCCCCCTCCGCCGCCGGCGCGGCCACCGCCACCATCGCCAACAGCCACGCCAACCCCACTTGGATAGGGAATGCCGGATGTGAAATGCGGAATCGTCTCTTCGTCTCATTCATAGCGCAATGCCTCGATCGGATCCAGCCCCGCCGCCTTCCGCGCGGGATAAAATCCAAAAAATATGCCAATCACCGCGCTGAACGCGAACGCCAGCGCCATCGATTCCCACGAGACCAGCGTGTTCCAACCGAACTTCGCCGAAACCGCTTGCGCCGTCGCATGCCCCAACCCAATGCCGATCACGCCGCCCGTCACGCTCAACACCACCGCCTCCACCAGAAACTGCAGCAGGATGTCTCCCCCTCGCGCCCCCACCGCCATGCGCACCCCGATCTCCCGCGTCCGCTCCGTCACGC
>CAYODC010000099.1:0-7486 GCA_964402575.1 uncultured Verrucomicrobiota bacterium | reverse complement strand
ACTCTGCATCACTTCGCCGTCTCAGAATAGGCGGTGCTCGGCCGGACGCTTACAACGGTCACAGTAAATCTGAATTTGCTCAAGGGCCTATTGATCATAGTCGCGCCCCGCGGGCACCGTGCCTGACGGATCGGTTGAAGTTGCGCCCGATGGGCGCGGGGGGTGTGAAACCAATGGCCGGCCCCATCGGGACCGGCTACAGAAGAAGGAAATCCGCCTTGGAGCGGGAGGGTGTCCGCCTTGTTGTGGAGGCGCCCGTTGGGCGGGGCGTTACCAGACGGGGTCGAAGCGGTAGTATTCCGTTTGGTTGGTGACCTTGATGGGGACGGTGAACGTGATCTGGTCGAGGTAATCGGTGGTGGTGGTGAAGGCGTTGGTTTTCCACTGATCGAGGGGGAGGAACAAGCTGGTGGAGGAATAGACCTTGAACTGGACAAAGGGGTCCAGGGGGTCGTTGCCGTCGGTGACGATGATCCAGTTGTTGTTCAGCCGGGAATAGGCGGTGGCATAGATGGAGGGGATGGAATAGGTGTAGAGGAAAGGCGAGGCCTTGGCGGCGTCCAGGGTGGAGAACCGCTCGTAATCGGGGGCTCCGTCGCCGAGGAAGGTGGGGAGGATGCCGGGCTTGCTGATCTGGGTTTCGATGACGTATTCGACGGTGGAGCCCCGGTCGTTGGTGTAGGCCGGGATGCTGCCGCGGGAATAGACATCCCCGTGGCTGTCCTGGGATCCTTCGATGAAGGTCATGGCGGCGGTGCGCCAGGAGTCTTCTCCGAGGGGGCGGTAATGGAGGATGCCGGAGGGTTTGCCATAGCCGTTGGTGGCGGAGAACCCGTAGCAGATGGGCATGTTGTCGGAGTGGGCGGCGGAGACGGGGGCGCGCATGTTGGTGTTGACGACCAGGGCGTCCACGAAATGGGAGGGGATGTGGAAGACGGCGGCGAGGACATTGGTGGCGAGGGGGACGAGGGTTTGGCTGCCGTTGACGGCACCGATGGTGAGGGAGGAGTTGCCCCAGGTGAAGTCGGTGTAGGTGGATCCGGTGCCCCGGAGGGAGATCGAATTGGTGGTGCCGCTGCTTTGCGTTCCGGAGGGGGTGGCCCCGGCGACCGATCCGTTGTAGGAGAGGACGTAGACGGCGCGCTGGTTTTCGTCGAGCAGGCGGATGACGCCCCGGGAGTCGTGCAGGTGGTTGCGGTAATAGACGGCGGCGGGATCGACACTGGCGGGAACCAGGGTGGAGAGGGTCCGGTCCACGGCACTGCCGTCTTTCTTGGTCAGCCCGGAGTCGCCGAAGACATAGAAGCCGAAGCCATTGGTGGAATCGGCGAAGGAGTGGGTGATGCTGTAGGAGGCGTAGACGTTGGAGCCGCCGTTTTTGGCGACGTCGGCGTCGGCGCCCAAGGCGAGCTGGAGGGTCCAGTTGGTGACGGAGGTATTCGCGACGCCGCAGAGTTCGATGAATTCGTGGTCTTGGTAAGAATCGAAGCCGTCGTCGGGGTCGAAGGCGGTGGCATAGTAGGAGAGTTCGTTGATCCAGACGGTTCCTTTGGGGATGGAAGAGACGTAATTGGTGAAGGTGGCGGAGGTGGCGAGGTTGGTGGAGTAGCCGGTGGAACCGGGGGCGGCGCCGATGCCGGCGTATTGGATTTCGATGCGGTGGCGGATGCGGGTGCCGGCGTCCTGGGCCGGGATGGTGGCGGTGGAGACATAGGAGCCGAGGGAATCCTGAACCATGGGGAGGGAGACCCAGGGGTCGGAGGAGGTGCTGTATTTTCCGGTGACGGAGAGGATGGAGGCGCCGTACAAGGAGACGACATCGGCGCGGATGTAGGGGGTGTCGCCGATGGCGGGCGACGCGGGGTCCAGATCGGTATAGATGACGACCTCGGGGCGGGGCTGGAGTTCGGTGAGGCTGATGTCGTCGACGGGGGTGATGGTGTTGCCGGCGGAGTGGCGGAAGCGGACGTAGTGGTTGGACGGGTCGGAATAGAAGAAGGAATGGAGGGTATAGCCCGAGGCGGAGGAAGTGACGGTGGCAATGGGGGTCCACGAGAGGGCATTGGAAGAGATTTCGATGGACATGACCGGGCTGACCGAGGTGGTCTTGTTCATGCGGAAGCGGATGGGGCCGATGCCGTCGGGGAGGAAGGGGCTTTGGATCCAGGCGTTGGCAAAGGAGGTGCTGAGGCGGGCGGAGTTGCCATCGCTGGCGTCCTGGGAGTCGACCATGCAACTGTTGACGAGCCAGCCTTGATGGGTGGCGGTTCCGCCGTCATAGCTGGGTTTGACCGGCCAGGTGTTGAAATTCTGGTCGCGATAGAGGGCGGGGATGCGGACTTCGACATCGTCCACGTAGACTTCGCCGGAAGACTCGGTGTCGTCGAAAACGAGGCGGATCTGGGAGGGGTTGTTGGTGAGATAGAGCCAGGTGGAGTGGGAGCCGGCCGAGGTGATGGTGAAGGATTCCTGCGTGAGCCAGTTGCTGCCGCCATCGGTGCTGGACTGGAGAAGGAGGAAGGCGGTTTCGTTGCTGTCCACGGGGGAGGCCCAGAAGACCACCTCGCCGACGCCATCGATGAACGGAGGCGAGGAGACGGAACTGGCCGGGGCGCCGAGGAGCGCATTGCGCGAGCCGCTGTTGGTGGAGATGGCGGTTTCGGAGATGGTCCACCCCAGGCGGGAATACGTGCCGGGATAGGCATAGGCGGGCAAGGTCCATGCCGTGAAGGTTTCCAGGCGGGGGGTGCTGGAGTAGGGGCTGATGACGATTTCGTCGAGGCGGAACCGGTTGGTTCCGCCGTTGACATGGCGGAAGCGGGCGTACCGGGCGTTGGGGCTGTTCACGGAGAACACGGCATAATGGAAGTTGGTCAGGGCGATGCCGGAGAGGATGTCGTTGGTGGTCCAAGGCCCGTCCGCGGATTGTGCGGTTTCGATGGACAGGTCAATGGGGGGGGTGGCGGATTCGGTCCGGTACCAGCAGCTGATATCGCCGATGCCGCCCTCGAGTTCGCCGCTCAGGAGGGAGGCGTTGGTGTTCAGGAGGAGGCTGTAGCCGGCGGGGGTATAGGGTTCGTTGGGATCGACAAACGACAGGGCGTGGGTGCCGAGGTCGTCGAAGGAATCCTTGGGGGAGAGGATCCATTCCTCCGCGGGGAATGCGGAGGTGACGGAGGAGAGGGTGCCCGTGAAGATGGTCGGGTTGCGGGAGAGGGTGCGGTCGCGGGAATAGATGTTCCACATGGCGCCGACGGCGTTGGTGCCGACCCGGCCGACGCGATCGAGGATGTTGGTGCCGGCGCGGAGGACGAGCACGTCGTCGCCGTTGAAGGTGAGGTTTTTATTGGTCAGCAGGAAGGGGATGCCTTCGGCGAGGGCGGGATCGGGGGCGAAATTGGTGGGGGAAGAAGGGTGGGTCACGACGAGGGTCATGCCGGGGGGAATGGTTCCGGAGAGGGGCAGGGTGACGGAGGGGGTGGTGGCGCCATTGTTGTATTGCTGGAGCACGTAGTTATCCGCGGACAGATCGAGGGAGGAAAGGGTGCCGTTGTAGATTTCCACCGCCTTGTTTTTGCCTGTGCCTTCCACATACTGGGAGATGAAGACCGAGGCGGGGGGGCGCCCCGGAGGGATGTTGAAGATGACTTTGCCGCTGGTGACGCTCCACCCATCCGGGGCGGCAATGGGGCCCATGGTCACGAAGCCGCCCCAGGAATCGAAGGTTTGGGTGCGGGGGGGGATTTGGCGGACTTCGACGTCATCGACGCACAGGTAGCCGGAATCGCCCGCGCCGGAACAGAGGATGACGACATGGGCTTTAGCGGCACCCGCGGGCGGGGAGCCTTCGATGGAGTAGTACTGCCAGGTGGTGTCGGGGGTGAAGGTGACGATGTTGTTGCCCCCCACGGGGCCGTTGGTGCTGTCCTGCCATTCGATCTTGATTTGCATGACGGAGGCGGACCATTCGGGGGTGGCGCGGATCCAGGCCGAAGCCAGATAGGTTTTGCCGGATTCGACGTTCACATCCTGGGAGTAGGAGGAATAATCCGTCCAATCGGGGTATAGCTTGGGGTAGATGGCGCCGCATTCCATGCCCGAGTGGGGGGGTATCCTGTCCGTCTTGGCGTTTTTCGTGTAGGCTTGGTAGCCGTTCCAGGAGGTGGCAAAGCCGTCGGTGGAGGTCGATTCAAAGCCGGGGTTCTGGATCAGGTTGATTCCAGATGCCGTGGTGTAGACGCGCTGGAAGGAATAGTTGCCGGTGAGATGGTCGAAGGTGATGCGATAGCGACCATTGGTCACGCCGGAGATGTTGGCGTAAACGGTCAATCCGGTCGCCATGGAGCCGGAGGCCGGCAGGGGGATGGCCGTGGCGTTGGTGGCGCCCCAGGAACGGGCGCCGGAATTGCCGGAAAACCGTAGAGTGATGGTGCCGTTGTTGGTGATGTAGTGGGTGGATTCCCACCGGGACGATCCCGTCTTGACCATGTTGGGCGGAGGGGCGTTGGTGCCAATGAAATTGCCGAGCGCGGACATGGCGGAGACCACGTCCGCGGTGCTGGTTTGGAGGATGGAGATTGACGAGTTGGTGGCTTGGAACAGGAACAAGAAGGTGCCGGGGTCGTACCCGGCGAGCGTGAAGCTGGCGCTGCCGCAGGCATACGCCGCCGACACGGGGGGGGACAACGAGGTGTCGGAGGCGGCTCCCCATCGGTTGGTGCCGTTGATTTCCAGCATGAAGGTGGTGGCGCCTTCCAGATTGATGGAACGGCTCCACAGGTTGGTATCCTCGGTGTGATTGGTGAACGTGGAGGACGCGCCGACGGTCCAGCCGTTGAAGTCCCCGACCAAGGCGACATTGGTGAAGAGCGGTTGGGGGAGCGGGGCGGCACCGGCCCATTCCATTTGAAAGGAGAGAGTCGAATCGTTGAAGGTGAAGCGATAAGGGCCGGGGGCCAGGCCGGCATATTTCAGGTTGGCCCCGTCTTGGGCGGGGGCGGATCCGCTGGCGGGCACGCGGGAGATGCTGGCATCCCCGCCCCAATTATTGGTGTTCCACGAACCGTTGGCGGCGAACTTGAATTCGCCGCTGGCGGAGGAAAGGGTTTGGGTGCAGACCCAGAGGTTGTCGGCGGCGAGGACCATGGAAGGCGATGTGCTCCATTCGTTGTGTCCGCCGGGCACGGCCATGGAGGTGTAGGGAGACGCGAAGGCGTGGGAGCACAAAGCCAGCCCCCAAACGACGACTCCGATGATTTCGGACTGTTTCCTCATGGCTTCCTTAACATAATGGGGCTAGAAAACCGCTTCCACCCGACAAAACCCTACCGCTTATCTCAAATCCTGACAAGGGTGCAGAAGGATAAAGTGGGGATTCGGAATGGCGGTCCAGCTTTGGGGGCGTTGGGAGGCATATTTCATTGGCCGGAGGCGGGAGGAAACGGTAGATTGGCCAAGGTGAGGACGTTGACGGGAGAGAAATCCATGAAAAGCGCAGTGATTGGGATGGTTTTCATCATTTATTCGGGTCTATCTGCGGCATGGGGGCAGGCGGTTCTGCCCACAAGCCATTCCGGGCCGTGGAATGCTACTCCCTCGCCCTTGCCCGCTGGGTGGACCCAAAACAAGATGGGTACAGATTACAAAACCGATTACGACGGAAGTGGTGGGAATGCTGGAAAATTCGACGATGGCGGCGATTGGCTGCAGATTCAATTTGGCCAAAGTCCGAGCGCCGTGTCGTATTATGCGATGGGAAACAGTCTTTCGGGGGATTATATCTATAAGGTGCAGGAATCCACGGATGGGTCGACCTGGACCGATGTTGTGGTGTTCAATCCCGCCAACCCGCTCAACAACAGCAAGGCGGAGCCGTATACCAACGGCTTGCTCTCCGCTTCGCGCTACGTCCGTTTCATTTATGTCACCAAAGTGGGGGGCAACGTGGGATTGGATGGCGTGCGCATCGAAGGGACCGGAATACCGGTTGTGACGTTTAGTCCCTCCGGGGCGCAAAGCATTGCGGTGAGCAACCTGCTGAGTCTGGCGGTGTCGATCGCGCCGTCGGGCAGCGGAATGCAGGGCTGGAGCCTGACGCCGGTCTACGCGGGGGCGGCGAGCCTGTCCGGCGGGAATTTTTCGTTCACGCCGGCGGGAGGGGATTCGGGCAAGACGTTCACGTTGTCGGTGGTGGGGACCAATTCGATTGGGTCGAGCACGGGGAAGGTATCGATTTCGGTGACGGCGTACGTGCCGCCGGTGCCGGTGGTGACGTTCAGTCCGACGGGGACGTACAGCATCATGGCGACAACGACGCAGAAGCTGGGGGTGGGGGTGGCGCCGGCGGGCAGCGGGATTTCGGGCTGGAGCCTGGTGCCGTCGAACTATTCGGGCACGGCGACGCTGGTCGGGACCAACTTTACGTTCGTGACGGCGCAGGGGGACGGGCCGAGCAACTATACGCTGTCGGTGGTGGCCACCAACGTGCACGGCATCCGGACGGGGACGGCGGAGATCGCCGTGACGACCTATATCCCCTTGCCGCCGCCGGGTTCCGTCGTCGTGGATTTCGAAGATGCGCCGAACAAGACCTCCTATAGTCTCGAAACGAACAACTTAAGTGGGCGTTCGTGGTTGATTGGCGGTGCCACGAGCCAAAATGCCGGCGACAAGAAGTTTGATCAAATCCCCTTTCGCATTCGCTGCGACACGACGGACAATCCGATCAAATTGTGCAGCCGGACTCCTTTTGCGTCGGGAATTGAAAGCATTTCGCTCTGGTATGCGATCTATGGGACGGATGGAACGAACAAGGCCCCGGAAGTTTCCATCCAGATCAGTACGAACCTGGACACGGGATGGGTCACCCTGGATACCTTTGATTCGGGATCGGCCACCAACCTGGTGTACCTCTCCTGTCCGGTCCGGATCAAAGAGCCCGTATATTTCCGTTTATGGTCGCCCTACTCGGGATCGGACAGCCGAGCGAACATCGACAATATCACCATTGCGCCGTTCGTGGTCCACACGGGCTACAACGCCTATTTGCTGCAGTATAACGCGACGCCGGGGGATCCGGGGACGGCGGAGGGCGACGACCTGGACGGGGACGGGTTCACCAACCTGCAGGAATACAACGCGGTGCCGAAGACCAATCCGTACGACGAGGCGAGCCATCCCTGACGGGCGGGGGAAATTTTTCCACGGTGTGGAAAAATATTTTCCACGGTGTGGAAAACTGACATAGGATGGGGGCATGTCGGGATTCGTTCTTCAACCGATGCAGATCGGGCCGCTCCGGGTGGAGTGGCCGGTGTTTTTGGCGCCGATGGCGGGGTATACGGACGGGGCGTACCGGTCGCTGTGCCTGGAGCAGGGGTGCGGGGGAGCGGTGACGGAGATGGTGAGTGCGCAGGGGCTGATGCGCCACCACCAGCGGACGCTGAGGTATCTCGACACGTGGGGGGAGGAGCATGTGCTGGGGGCG
>CAYODC010000098.1:0-7508 GCA_964402575.1 uncultured Verrucomicrobiota bacterium | reverse complement strand
GAGGGGGTTGCGCCGCGGGCGGTAGTGGGCGCGCGCAGGGATGACGTTGCCGGCGGCGGGAGGCTGCCGGGATTCGCGGGTTCCGGATTGTCCGCTCGAGGGGTCCATCGGCGAGAGAAGATAGAGCGAAGCCCCCGGGGGTGCAAGCGCGGAATGGGCGCGGAAGAGGCCGCATGAAAGGGGGGCGGGCAAGCGATGGGGCGGGGAAGGGCATCTGCTGATTTGCCAAGCGGGGGGGGATGGGGCAGAATCGCGGGCCGGATGGAAAGGTCATGGCAACAACAGATGGCGAGGGTGTGGGCGTCGCAGTTCCTGTCGATCATGGGGTTTTCGTTTGCGTTGCCGTTCGCGGCGTTTTTCCTGCAGGCGGACCTGGGGGTGGAAGACCGTACGGAGCTGCAAATGTGGGTGGCGTTGTTCACGGCGTCGGCGGCGCTGACGATGGGCGTGGCGGCGCCGCTGTGGGGGGCGTTGGCGGACCGGTACGGGAAGCGGATGATGCTGATCCGCGCGAATCTGGCGGGGGCGTTGGTGATGTCGCTGATGGGGGCGGTGGAAACGCCGGCGATGCTGATTGTGCTGCGCCTGCTGCAGGGGGCGCTGACGGGGACGATGACGGCGGCGCAGGCGTTTTTGGCGGGCGAGATGCCGCATGAACGGCGGGGGCTGGCGCTGGGGGGGCTGAGCGCGGCGGTGTATTCGGGAAGCTTGATGGGGGGCTTCCTGGGCGGATTCATCGCGCATGGACTGGGGTATCGGACGGCGTTCTTCATTTCGGGAGGGTTGCTGCTGGCGGCGGGGCTGCTGGTGCTGGGGGGGACGCGGGAGACGGTGGTTCCCGAGCGGCGCGGGGCGCGGCGGGGGCGGGTGAGCTGGCGCGACCTGCCGCCGGGGCTGTACGGAGTGCTGGGGATGATCGGCGCGGTGGCCACGGTGCGGCAGCTGGACATGGCGTTCCTGCCGCTGCTGGTGCAAGACATCCACGGGGTGCTCGAAGGGGTGTCGCTCTGGAGCGGGGCGCTGTATGCCTTCAGCGGCATGGCGGGCCTGCTGGCGGGGCTGGCGACGGGATGGATGAGCGACCGCTTCAATCCGCTGCGACTGGTGGTGGGGGCGGCGCTGCTGGCCGGGGTGTTCAGCGGCTGGCAGATGGTCATCGATTCGTTCGCGGTGTTGTTTCCGGTGCGGTTTCTGATGGTATTCTGCGCGGGGGCGCTGGAGCCGGCGCTGAACGTTTGGCTGGCCAAGAACGTGCCGACGGAACGCCAGGGGGTGGTGTTCGGGTTGGCCAGCACGACGCGATCGCTGGGGTGGACGGTGGGGCCGTTGCTGGCGGGGGCGGTGGCGGCGTGGCGGTTGCGCGCGGTGTTCGGGGCGGCGGCCCTGGGATTCCTGATGCTGGCGGCGTTGTTTGCGTGGGCGTTGCGCCTGCGAAAAAAAAACGATACAACCGCGGCATGAGTGCAACAGACCCCCAATGCCCGTATCCGGAGACGGCCGACATCCATACGTCGTCGGATGAATACGCCACGCGTTTTTCGGGACCGGCCGGCGAGTGGATGCTGGCGGTGCAGGAGAAGATCACCCGGCGCCTGCTGCGCGGGTGGGAGGGAGCGACGGTGTTGGACGTGGGCGGGGGGCACGGGCAGTTGGCGGTGCCGTTGTGCCGCGAGGGCTGGGCGGTGACGGTGCTGGGCAGCGAGGCGTCGTGTCGCCACCGGATCCAAGGGGTGGTGGATTCCGGTTCGTGCCGGTTCGTGGAAGGCAACGTGATCGCGCTGCCGTTTGCCGACCAGTCGTTCGACGTGGTGCTGTGCTTCCGGCTGCTGACGCATTGCGAGCGCTGGCCGGAGCTGGTGCGCGAACTGTGCCGGGTGGCGCGGCGGGGAGTGATCGTGGATTATCCCACGGAGCAGAGCCTCAACGCGGTGGCGCCGGCGCTGTTCGGGGCGAAGAAGAAATTCGAGAAGAACACGCGTACATGGGCGTTGTTCCGGCACCGGCAGGTCCTGGACGAGTTTGCGCGCCACGGATACGCCCTGGCGGGGATGCAGAAGCAGTTTTTCCTGCCGATGGTGCTGCACCGGATGCTGAAGAACCGCGCGCTGTCGGCCGGGATGGAGGGGGCGTGCCGGGCGCTGGGGCTGACGCGGCTGTGGGGGTCGCCGGTGATCGTGCGGATGGAGCCGCGGGAGTCTCGCTGAAGCCGGCCCGTCGGGGCCGGAATCAGGGGGAGGCAATCAGGAGCGCAGCCAGTCGTACCAGGCGTCGAGGCCGGCGCCGGTCTTGGCGGAGACTTCGAGGATTTGGGCCTTGGGGGCGGTTTGACGGATGTGGGCGAGGGCCTGTTCGCGGTCGAAGCCGACGGCTCCCGCGAGGTCGCACTTGGTGACGAGAACAAGATCGGCGTGGAGGAAAATCACGGGGTATTTGAGGGGCTTGTCTTCGCCCTCGGTGACGGAGAGCAGGACGACGCGGCGGTCCTCGCCGAGGTCGTAGGAGGCGGGGCAGACGAGGTTGCCGACGTTTTCGATGAAGAGGTAGCGCAGGGCCGAGGTGTCGAGCTGTTCGAGGGCATGGAAAACCATGTGCGCGTCGAGATGGCAGGTGGCGCCGGTGGTGATCTGGACGGCCTGGGCGCCGGAGGCGCGCAGGCGGACGGCGTCGTTGTCGGTCTGGAGGTCGCCGACGATGGCGGCGGAGCGGGGGAGGTCGCGCAGGGTGCGTTCCAGCAGGGCGGTTTTTCCCGAGCCGGGGGAAGAGAGGAGGTTGAAGGTTTTGAGGCCCTTGGCGCGGAACCATCCGCGGTTCTGGTCGGCGTGGCGCTGGTTGAGGGCGAAGACGGATTGCTGGACGTGCAAGGTGCGGACGGGCGGGGGATGTCCATGCGGGGAATGGGAATGGTCAGGGGCGTGGGAATGGTCGTGGTCGTGGGGATGGCCGCAGCCGCAGGTTTCACACATGATCGGGCACCTCGATGGAGATGAGTTCGAATTCGTTTCCGCCTTGGAGTTCGCCATCGGTGGATCCGCAGGCGGGGCATTGGTAGGATCCGACAGGGGTTGGATAGCTGGCGTGGCAGTTGGGGCAATGGAATGTCGGGGTGGACTCCTCGAGGTCGAGGGTCGCGCCTTCGGCCGGGGTGCCGGGGGCGAGGGCTTCGAAGGCGAAGCGCAGGGAGTCCGTCACGATCCCCGACAGGGGGCCCACGCGTACACGAAGGGAGCAGATTCGGGAGCCCTCGGCCGCGGAAACCGCGACCTCGAGCAACCGGGTCATGAGGCTCAATTCATGCATGAGGGAAAAACCATAGCACGAATGGAGGCAGAAGGGAAATGGGGGGATAGGAAAAAATGCGATGGCTGACCTGGCTGATGCCCGCAGCAAGCGAGGGGGGAGCTGGAGGAACGACCGGGATTCCGGCGCGAGGGAAAGGGCATGAAGGGGGCGAAAAAACGAAAGATCCGGCCATGTATGAGGGGGGGGGAGGAGGGGTGGTTTTGCGGCGGGATTCGAGGCTTGTGGATAAGTTGTGGACAGGGGGGGCGGGCGGTGGAAAGAGTGGAAATATAACCAACTGCAGATAAGAGGGATGCGACAATATTAAATCCCCAAGGATTTTGTGTTGACGGTTGGTGGGGCGAAGTGGGATAAAGTGCACCAGAAAGTAAGTCCAATGGAGCGTCGTGTCACAACCGAGATGGAGGAGCTGCTGAATGCGGGAGCGTTCGTCGGCCGCTATGAGCACACGCTGGATGGCAAGAAGCGGGTGACGATTCCGTCGGATTGGCGCGAGGCGGCGGGGAATCCGACGTTGTTCGTGCTGCCGGGGGTGAACGAGAAGTGCCTCTATGTCTACACGGCCCGCGAGATGGCGCAGCGCCTGGAGAAGGTGCGCGCGGCCTCGGTGGCGAACGTCCAGGCCCAGACGTTCCTGCGCAATTTTTTCTCGCGAGCGGACCGGGTGGTGCTGGATGCGCAGGGGCGCATCCGGGTGAAGGATGAATTGCTGGATCACGCGGGAATCCTCAACCAGATGGTGTTGGTCGGCGTTGGGAGCCGGTTTGAATTATGGAGTCCGGAATCATGGAACGAGCAGAACTCGCAAACGGATCAATCGAAGTTCGCGGAAGCGGCGCAGTACATCGGGTTCTAAACTTCCTCGGGGAGTTTTTCCTGGGGATCGGGATCGAGGCGCGCCGGGAGAGCGAGAACTGGTGGGATCGCGACGAGTCGCTGCCGCGGGAGGCGGCGCATCCGATGGTGCTGGGCCAGCAAGGGGAGATGTTTGATGAATTCGGGCAGGCCACGATTGCGCCGGCAGAGCGGGTGGCGCCGGCGGCGGTGAAGCCGGAACCGGCAGTGGCCCGTTCGCCGGCCCGGGCATTGCCGCAGACGATCGTATCGGTCCACGCCCGTCCCCGGGCCCGGACGGTGGTCACGACCCGCGCCGCGGCGGCTCCGCGGGTGGCCGCCCTGCCGCGTTCCGCGGCTCCGGCGGCGCGCGGCGCGGTGGCGCGCCAGTTGGTGATGAGCCAATCCATTTCCAGCGGCAAGGAGGAATCGCGTTGGTTTTCCGTTCCCCAGCGCGTCCTCCTGCCGCGTTATCAATTGTTCGAAGGTGCCGAAGGCGTCCAAGAGGATGCCGGGGGATTGAGGATTGCCTCGCCCTCTCTGCGCACGCAGAACGGCCGCGTCTGGTTCGTTTGAATTCCGCATGAGGTAACCCATGGAGCACATGCCGGTGCTGCTCGAGGAGACCGTGTCCGGCCTGGTCACGGCGCCGGGCGGATGGTACGTGGACGGCACGGCCGGGGCGGGCGGCCATGCGGCGGCGGTGCTGGCGGCGGCGGGGCTGGATGCGCGGCTGCTGGCGCTGGACCGCGACGGCGATGCGCTGGCGCTGGCGCGGGCCGCGCTGGAGCCGTTCGGGGACCGGGTGATCCTGGAGCGGGCGAATTTTTCCGAGATGGCGGAGGTGGCGGCCCGGCACGGCATCCGCCAGGTGCGGGGCATCCTGCTGGATCTGGGTGTTTCCTCGATGCAACTGGACCGGACCGAGCGCGGGTTCAGCTTCCGGGGCGATGCGCCGCTGGACATGCGGATGGACGACCGGCAGGAACTGACGGCGGCGGCGTTGCTGGCGCGGCTGGACCTGAACGAGCTGACGGACGTGTTGCGGCGCTACGGCGAGGAGCCGATGGCGCGGCGGGTCGCGAAAGCGGTGGCGGAGGCCCGTGCCCGCGGAGAGGCGCTGGCCACCACGGCGGAGCTGGCGGAGCTGGTGTCGCGGGCCAAAGGCGGACGCCGGGGCCGGACGCATCCGGCGACGCAGGTGTTCCAGGCCTTGCGGATCGCGGTGAATGGCGAGCTGGATGCGCTGGAGGCGGTGTTGCCGGCGGCGCTGGAGCTGCTGGCGCCGGGCGGACGCCTGGCGGTGATCAGTTTTCACAGTCTGGAAGACCGGATCGTGAAGCGGTTCATGGCGGCGCACGAGGGCCGGATGGAATCGCTGGCCCGGGGCGGCGCACGCTGGGCGGGGCAACGGCCCCGGGCGCGCCGGGTGAACCGGAAGGCCGTGATGGCCCGGGACGAGGAGATGGAACGCAACCCGCGTTCGCGGACGGCGAAGCTGCGGGTGCTGGAAAGGATGGAGTGACATGGGCAGGAACCGCAAGCATGGCCAGGAAAGCCACCGGGGCGTATTCTGGGGGGTGTCGGTCGCCGCGCTGGTGGCCGCCGTGGCGATGACATACCTGAGCATCCACAACAGCTGCGAGCGGATCGGCCGGCAGATCAAGAAGCTGGAATACGAGCGGGCGGAGCTGCAGAAACGGGTGGTGAACGAGGAGCGCAACTGGACGAGCGCGCGTTCGATCCGGAACATGGAGGCGCTGATGGCGCGCCATGGCATCGTGATGTCATGGCCGGCGGAGCAGAACATCATCCGCCTGCGCGCGGCGGAGCCGGACGAGCCGGCCCAATACGCCTTCCAGGGCGGATCCGCACGGCGGTGATAGACCGGGGCTACATGTGGCGCGTGGCGCTGGTGGGCACGATCCTGCTGGCGGTCTGGGGCGGCCTGGTGTTCCGTCTGGGGCAGTTGCACCTGGGGGCCAATGCCTCGTTGAAGGACCGCGTGCAGCGGATGCGCAATGTGACGGAGGCGATCCTGGTGGGGCGGGGGCGCATCCTGGACCGCAACGGCCGCCTGCTGGCGCTGGATCTTCCGGTCCAGAATGTCTGCGTGGATCCGGTGGTGGTGCTCAGCAACCGCCAAGCGCAGGCGGTCAGCGCGCATCTGGCGCGGCTGTTGAACCTGCCGCCGTCGCAGGTGCTCGAGCGGGTCAACCGGCCGGGCCGCCGCTACGAGCCGGTGGCGCGGCTGGTTCGCGAGGAGGTGGCCAACCAGGTGGCGCGGCTGCGAATGCCGGGCGTGTTTTTCGAGCCGATGACGACGCGCTATTATCCGCACGGCAACCTGGGCTGCCATGTGCTGGGGTTTTCCAACCAGGAAGGGGTCGGCAGTGCCGGGATCGAGCAGCGCTGGGATGCGCTGCTCCGGGGGCGGCCGGGCCTTCGCCAGAGCCTGAAGGACGGGCGCCGCCGGGAAATCTACACGCGCCGTTCGCTGGAGGTTGCGCCGCAGGAAGGGGCGGACCTTCATCTGACGATCGACCAGAACCTCCAGTATTTCGTCGAGCGGGCGCTCGATGCGGCCATGACGAATTTCCATCCGAAGGCCGCCTGGGCGATCGTGGAAGAGGTCCGGACGGGTGCCATCCTGGCGATGGCTTCGCGGCCGGGCTACGACTTGAACGAGTTCAACCAGACGGATCCGGACACCCGCCTGAACCGCGCGGTGGGAGTTAACTTCGAACCGGGATCGGTGTTCAAGGTCGGGGTGGTGGCCGCGGCCCTCAACGAAGGGTTGATTTCGACCAACGATCTGTTCGATTGCGAGAATGGCATGTGGTTCTATGCGGGGCGCCCCTTGCGGGATTTTCATCCGTACGGGACGCTGGACGTGACGGGCATCCTGCGGAAATCGAGCAACATCGGGGCGGCGAAAATCGCGGTGATGCTGGGCGAGCCGAGGTTCTACCGCTATCTGCAGGCGTTCGGGCTGGGCCGCCCGACGGGGATCGAAGTGCCCGGGGAGGAGAGCGGCATTCTCAACCCGCTGGCGAAGTGGAGCAAGGTGGACATCACCCGCATCGCGATGGGGCACAGCATTGCGGTGACGGCCCTGCAGATGCTCAATGTGCTGTGCTGCATCGGCAACGACGGGTTCCTGATGAAGCCCCACCTGGTTCGCAAGGTGGTCGACAAGAACGGGGTTGTGTTGCAGGAGAACCAGCCCGAGGCGGTGGCGAGGCCGATCACCGAGCGGACGGCGGCCCTGATGCGCCGGATGCTGACGGAGGTGACGCGCGAAGGCGGCACGGGCACCCGGGCGGCCGTGGAGGGCTACAATGTCGCGGGCAAGACCGGGATCGTCCCGGCCG
>CAYODC010000097.1:0-7510 GCA_964402575.1 uncultured Verrucomicrobiota bacterium | reverse complement strand
CCAAGGACACGCCGTCCCCCGGATGCCAGCCATGCTTCCGGCAGACATCGGCCGAGGCCATGAAATTCCGCGCCCCCTGCTGCACATCCAAACCGTCCAGGATCCGGCCTTCCGCCATCCGCCAACCGCGGGCATCCGCCAGCCCGCCGTCGGCCGCCACCACCGGCTCCTCCATGTCCATCCCCTCCGGAACCGGCATCGTCTTGATGCCCGACACCCGGGCGGCATCGCCCAGGTTTTCGCGGAACATCTCCACATGCCGGCGGTTCCACACGCTGCCGTTCTTGTCGCCGCCCGCCCGGACCAATACGAACGAACCCGCCCCGAACCCCTCGACCAGATCCCGGGCCTGCCGTTGCAACGCCTCGAGCGTCGATAGCAGCACCGCCACCGCAAACCAGCCCAGGGCCAGGCTGAAAAAGGCCAAGCCCGCCCGCGCGGGCCCGGTCCGGATCCCGGCCCACACGTCTGCCAACATGCTTTTCATGGACGGCTCACGGCACCCGCACCCGGTCCCCTTCGGCCAGGCCCGATACGATCTCCACGCGCGCCTCGTCGGCCAGGCCGATGGCCACCTCGGTCTCCTCCAATCCACCCCCTTCCGACACCCTCCTCACCCGTGCCTCCCCCCCCCGCCATTCGAGTGCTTCGCGCGGCACCAGCAGGGCGTTGGTCGATTCCCCCGCCACGATGTCGACGTTCACCGAAATGCCCACCGGCATCGGTTCGGGAATCGGATCCAGCGCGATTTGCACCGGAAAGAATTTGCGCCAGGCATTCTGCCCCGGAAGACTCTGGGCCATGCCGCCCACGGTTTCCACCCGCCCCGTCAACCGCACGTGGGGAAAAGCGGTCGCCACGGCCTCCACGGCGTGGCCTTTTTTCACCCGCGGCAATTCCGACTCTCCCACGTATCCCCGCACCACGTGCTCCGTCGGGTCTGGCAGGCACAGGAACGTCTGGTTGCGGTAGAGCGTGTCCCCGACATGCACCGTGCGGTAATCCCCCCCCACCGGCACCGGCACCAGCGTGGCCACCCCGGCCACCGGCGCGCGCACCTCGCACAGCGACAACTGGCGGGCCGTGAAGTCGCGCTGGCGCTGGGCCATTTCCAGGTTCGCCCGGGCCTTGGCGACCCGCGCCGCATGCATGTGCTGCCGCGTCAGCCCGATGCGCGTCTCCATCTGCTCCCCGCGTGTCCGCAGCGCCTCCACCTTCTTCTCCTGCTGGGCCACTTCGCCCTCCGACATCAATCCCCGTTCCTGCAGGCCCCGGGCCGATTCCAGGAACCGCTCCTCCGCCTCCAGCTCCGACTGCGCCTCCAGGCGCTTCGATTCCATGTCCAGCAATTCCAGCGGCAGCTCCGCTTTCTCCAGGCTCTCCAGCTCCTGCTGGGCGCGTACCAGTTCGTTCTCCAGCCGGGCCAGGTCCTGCTCGATCTGGGACGAATCGAACCGGACCAGCAGATCCCCTTGTTCGACCCGGGTCCCCTCCGGGACCAGATCGGCCAGCACCGCGGCCCCTTGCACCCCGACCGAGATCATCGCCACCCGCCGCGCCTCCAGCTCCCCCTGGATCGGCACGGTCATCCGCACCGGACCGCGCACCACCACCGCGGTCCGCGGCTCCTCCCCCGGACGCGAGCCGCATCCGGCGCAGCACATCGCCAATCCCGCCACCACGATTCCCAGCCTACGTTTCATTCCGTCCTTCCTTGCCGCGGCGCAGCAGATCCTCCGCCGCCGGCACCAGCGTCCCCAGCACATGCAGCAACCGGTAGGCGGCCACCGACGCGTCCCGCCGCGCCGCCAGTTCCGACAGCTCCGCGCGGATGAAATCCGTCTCGGCATCCGACACCGAATCCGCGCTGGCCCTGCCCGCCTCGAACAGCGCGCCCGACAGCTCCGCCCGGTTCGCCGCCAGCTCGCGGTTCCGCGCCGCCAGCTCCAGCTCCGACCGCGCCCGCCGGTATTCCGAAAGCGCGGATTGCACCTCCACCGCCAGCCGCTGGCGCACGATCTCCGCCACCTGCCGGCGCGAGTCCGCTTCCACCCCCGAACGCGCCACCTCCAGGTGCGCCCCGCGGAAGTTCAAATCCACGTCCGCGGACAGCCCCACGAACCAGTCGTCCTGGTCCAAACGCCCCGCATCGCTCCAGTCCTCGCCCTCGCCGAAGGTGGTCTGCCGGGCGGACAATTGCAGATCCGGCAGCAGCGACCGCCGGGCCAGCCGCAACTGCCGGTCCGCGGTATCGATGTCCTCCAGCGCCTGGGCGTAGTCGGGACGCTCCTCCAGCGCCGTCGCCAGCGCGCGCTCGGGATCCGCAACCTGCAGATCCAGCAGCGCCGGCGGAACCAGCCGGAACGCCGACTCCAGCGGCAGTCCCAGCAAATGCGCGAACTCCTGGAACCGGATCGCCAGCCGGGAGCGGCTGCTCTCCAGCCGCGCTGCCGCCTCGCCCCGCTGCAGATCCACCCGCAGCACCTCCGTTCGCGTGCTGCGCCCCTGCTGCTCGCGCGCATCGGCCAGCGCCCACAGCCGGTCCATCCGCTCCGCGAACGCCTCGTCGCTCTGGATCTGGTGGCGCAGGTAGATCAGTTCCTCGTAAAGATCCACGACCCGCACCACCAGCGCCGACCGGTCCCGTTCCCACGCCCGCCGCGCCGCCTGCAACGTTTCGCTGGCGGCCACGACTGGTTCGTTGTGCACCAGCGGCCCGAAGTTCCGGAAGAGCGGCTGCGTCACCTCCACCCGCACTTCGTTGCGGCGCTGCAACGGAGCGCCCTCCACGTCGATCTGCCGCGCCGCCGCGCCCGCCGCCATCCGGGTCCCGTAGGCGCCCGTCGCCTCCGCCCGCAATCCCGCGTTCCATTGCCCGGTGTCGTCCCCCGTCCCGGCAGAACCTTCGGGCACCACGCGGAATCCCCGGACCGCTTCCCGCGCCTGCTCCACGCCCAGCCGCGTCCCCTGGAGATCCAGCGCCCCCTTCACCAGGTCGCGGTTGTGCTCCAGCGCCTGCTCGATGGCCTCCTCCAGCGTCAACGCCACCGGATCCGCCATGGGTTCCTGTGCCGCCAGCCCGCCGACCGCCAGCCACGCCGCCAGCCATGCGCCTCCTTGGAATCTTCTCCACATGCCGCGCACCTTACCGGTTTTCCACACCGTGGAAAAAGTTTTTCCACACCATGGAAAATTCCGCCGCCGCCGCGCCCGAGATCCGCTATTGCCTCCACCCCTCCCGGCGGGTACAGTGGCCGCCGGAATTGCACCCATGGCCGAGGCGGAATTGGTAGTCGAAGTCGAGAACCTGACCCGGCGCTTCCCCCGATGCGAAGCGCTGGCCGGAGTCTCTTTCCATGTCCGCCGGGGCGAAATCATCGGCGTACTGGGCCCCAACGGCTCCGGAAAAACCACCCTCCTGCGCATTCTGTCGAGCTTTCTCGCCCCCACCGCCGGACGCGTCCGGGTGGCCGGCTTCGATTCCGTCACCCAGTCCATGGAACTCCGCCGCCGCATCGGCTACCTCCCCGAAGGACTCCCGCTCTATCCCGAAATGCGCGTCGAGGACTACCTCGCTTTCCGCGGACGCCTCAAGGGCCTCGAGGCTCCCCGCCTTGCCCGCCGCATCCGGGAAGTGCTCGAACTGGGCGATCTGACCGAGGCCGCCCGGCGCGTCATCGGCCATCTGTCTCGCGGATTCCGCCAACGAATCTGCCTGGCCGATTGCCTCCTGTCCGAACCCGATGTCCTGCTCATGGATGAACCGCTGGCCGGCCTGGATCCCGCCCAGGTCCAGATGTTCCGCGCGCTGCTGCCCCGCATCGCCGCCCAAGGCCGGACGTTCTTGTTCTCCACCCATGTCCTCTCCGAAGCCGAATCCCTCTGCCACCGCGTGCTGATTCTGGCCGCTGGCCGGCTGGCCGCGGCGGATACCCCGGCCCGGCTCGCTCCGGATCCGGAACCCGGCGGATTCGAGCAAGCCTATTTGCGCCTCACCGCCCGTCCGGCCCTCGTCGCGGCCCCGCGCAAGAGGAGCGCCCCGTGATCGCCTTCCTCCACCTGTGGATGCGGGAAGTCGAATCCTTCTTCCATACCTCGGTCGCCTATCTGGCCGGCGCGGTGTTCCTCCTGGTGACCGGATTCAGTTTCTGGATGCTGGTGACGCCCCTGGCCCAGGGCTCGACCGATGGCGGCATGGCGGCCATCCTCTTCGGCTCCCTGTGGTTTTGGCTTTCCATGGCCGTCGCCGTACCGGCGCTGACCATGCGCCTGTTCGCCGAAGAACGCCGCACCGGCACCCTCGAGGCCCTCCTGACCACCCCGGTCACCGAAACCCAGATCGTGCTCGCCAAATTCGCCGGCGCCGCAACGCTGCTGGTCCTTCTCTGGGCCCCGACGCTCTCCTACGTGTTCGTCCTGCGCCTGTGCGGCGCCCAAATGCCGCCCATCGACTGGGGCTCTATGGCCACGGGCTACCTCGGCACGGCGCTCCTCGGCGGCTTTCTCCTTTCCTCCGGCCTCTTGTGTTCCCTCCTCACCCGCCATCAAGCCGCCGCGGCCATCGCCTGCCTCTCCGCCATGGGCATCCTGGTGGCGGTCGGCCTGCTCCCCTTCTACTCCCACCTCGCCCCCCTCCACCATCTCCTCCGCCTGTTTTCCGCCCCGCTCCACATGGTGGATTTTGCCACCGGGCTCATCGACTCTCGCACCGTCGTCTGGTATCTCAGCGCCACCGCGCTCCTCCTGTTCATTTCCATCCGCATCCTGGAGGCGCGCCGCCTGCGCTGACCCGCCATGGATCCCCTCCCTTCCCGCTCTCCCTCCGCCCACCGCCTCCGCCGCGGCCTGCTCGGCACCAACCTGCTGGTCCTCATCCTGCTCGCGCTGGCGATTTTCGCCATGGTCAATTACCTCTCCGTCCGCTATCCGCTGCGCTTCCACTGGAACCGCGAACCCTTCGCCCAACTCTCCGCGAAAAGCCTTCGCCTGCTCGAACCCGTCGCGGAGGATATCCGCATCGTGGCCCTGCTGCGCCCCTCTCACGAGGCCTACCCCGGCACCGTGGCCCTGCTGCAGGACTACGCCGCCGGCTCGCCCAACGTCTCCGTCGAACTCGTGGATCCCGACCGCTCCCTCGCCCGCGCCGAACAGCTGGTCCAGCAATACCGCCTCCCCTCCGGTGAAAGCATCGTCTTCGACATCGGCGGGCGCCATCGCGCCATCTCCGCCTCGAACCTCGTCGAACAGGCCCACGCCGATTCCACCGGCCGCTCCCCGCGCCTCTTCCAGGGCGAAAAACTCTTCACCGGCGCCATCTATTCGCTCACCCAGGCCACCCGCCCCGCCGTCTATTTCGTCCAGGGCCATGGCGAACGCTCCCCCCACGATTTCGACCGGCGCCGGGGATACTCCTCCCTGGCCTCCCGCCTGCGCGATGAAAACCTCGATGTCGAACTGCTCAATCTCGGCGAAACCCGCGCCGTCCCCAATCCCTGCGCCCTCATGGTCATTGCCGGCCCCTCCCGCAAATTCGCCCCCTTCGAAACCGCGCTCATCCGCGATTATCTCGACCGGAAGGGCCGCCTGCTGCTGCTGCTCGATTCCCGCGTGGAAACCGGCCTCGAACCACTCCTGCAGGACTGGGGCATCCAGCTCGGCGACGATGTCGTCGTCGACGAAACCCGCACCTTGACCGGCCGGGAACTCTACATCACCGCCTATCCCGAACACCCCATCACCGCCCCGCTCCAAGGCCTCGCCAGCATCCTCTTCCTGCCCCGCTCCGTCCGATCCCGCCCCCTCGCCGCCGGCGGCGACAAACCTTCCGTCGCCGAACTGGCCACCTGCTCCCTGCAGGGCTGGGCCGAATTCGACCCCGACGAAACCTCGCCCCACTTCGATCCCCAGGTGGACATCCCCGGCCCCGTGCCCATCGCCGCCGCCGTGGAACGCGGACCCGTTCCCGGCGTGCATGTCCAGATCCGCCCCACCCGCCTCGTGGTCATCGGCGATTCTTCCTTCGTTTCCAACGGCGGGCTCATGGGCGCCAACGCCGACCTCTTCCTGAACTCCGTCAATTGGCTGCTCGATCGCGAAGAAATGCTCGCCCTCGCCCCCAAGACCCTGGACGATCACCATCTGGTCATGACCGCCGTCCAGTTGCGCCGTCTGTTCTGGATCGTCGTGGCGGGTCTGCCGGCCTTCGTGGCCGCCCTCGGATTCTGGGCTTCGTGGCGGAGACGGCACTGACATGAACTTCCGCCTCACCGGCATCCTCGCCCTCCTGGCCGCCCTCCTCGGCCTGCTCATCCTGTTCTGGGACCGGAATGACGACAGCGCCCGCTCCCGGCTCGAACAGGCCCGCCGGGCGTTCCGGTTTGATCCCGCCCGCGTCGACCGCCTCCTCATCGAATCCGGCACGCTCGCCATCGAATGCCACCTGCAAAACCGCCAGTGGCTCATGGTCCGCCCCATCGCCGCCCGCGCCGATTCCGTCGCCATCGAACGCCTCCTCGGCGCCCTGCGCGAATTGCCGCGCGGCGACATCATCCTGCCCCCCCGCCGCGATGCCAGCGCCTACGCCCCCTACGGCCTCGACGAGCCCCGCGCCCGGATTTCCATCGTCGAAGGCACGCGCACTAATCAAATCCTGGTCGGACGGCGCACCCCCCTCGGCGACGGCGTCTATGTCCGCCAGTCCCGCCATGCCGGCCTCGCCCGCATCCATGCCATCCTCCTCGATCTCATCCCCGCCAGCGCCGATGCCCTCCGGGACCGTTCCCTCCTCGCCGGCGCCCCCGCCGCCATCGAACGCCTCGATATCCGCTCCCCGGCCGGCTATATCCAGCTCGCCCGGGATCCCCACGGCATCTGGCGCATGTTCCAGCCCGCCACCGCCCGCGTCGACCCCGCCATCGTCTCCGCCCTCATCGAAAAACTCCTCTCCTGCTCGATCATCCAGTTTGTCCAGGATGCCGTCAGCGACCTTTCTCCCTACGGGTTGGAATCCCGCACCGCCGTCACCGCCGTCCTCAACACCGATTCCGGCGACGGCTCCCAAATGCTCGCCTTCGGCGACCCCCTCCCCAACGACCCCAACCTCGTCTATGCCCGCCTCCAGGCCGAATCGTCCGTCTACGCCGTCCCCGCCGAAATCCGCCAGGCCTTGCTCGTCCGCCCCGAAGATCTCCGCGACCGCCGCATCCCCGGCCTGGATCCCGAATCCATCGCCCGCGTCCGGATCACCGAAGGCGAATCCTCCCTGGAGTTCTTCCGCGATGCCCGCCAAGGTTGGCAACTCTCTGCCCCCCTCCGCGCCCCGGCCGATTCCCAAGCCATCCTGGAACTCCTCCGCGGATGGGGCGATGTCCGCCTCACCGCTTTTGAAACGCAACCGCCCTCCAATGCCCCCCCCTTCTCGCGTTCCATCCGCATCGAGTCCTCCCAGGATGCCGCATCCTCCACCGAAATCCGCCTCGGCCCCCACCCCCAGGATTCCTCCGTTTCCCGC
>CAYODC010000096.1:0-7667 GCA_964402575.1 uncultured Verrucomicrobiota bacterium | reverse complement strand
TGGCGGTGAAGAAAGTGATGGGGGAGGTGATCGATTGGGAGGGGGGCGGGGGATGGGCAACCGACCGGGATACACCACGAAAGACACGAAATTCACGAAAGGGGAGGGGGCGATAGGGGAGGGCACAAGCCGAGGGAGCATGGTGGAGCATGGGGGGGCGGAGAGAACGGGATGGATCAGGGGGGAGGGGGAAGCAGGATGGAGGCGGCGCGGGTGAGGAAGGCGGCGCGAGGGTCTTGGTCGAGAGAGGCCGAGTTGATTTGCGTAGAGCGTAGCCACTCGATGAATTCCGTGACCTGCCGGCGGTGATCGGGGGACAGGGTTGGGGAGAGACGGGAGAGCTCGGTCTCCATGCGGAAGGTTTGTTCGGGGCGGGGGTTGACGGAGAGTTTCGGCGCCTGATGGAAGCCGAAGGCGAGAAGGAGGCGGGCTTTTGTGGCGGGATCTTCTTCGTTCCAGAGGGAGGCGATCTTGCGGGCGAGATGGAAGCGGTCGTCGACGTCGCTGGGGTGTCCTCCACAGGAATGGGCGCGTTCGCTTTCGTAGTCGTCGGGACCGGAGGTGGCGATGCGCTCGATGTCGGGCTGGAGTTCGCGGAGGTCGGCGATCCAGACGGCCATCAGGAGTTCGGGGATCGACTGGTTGGTATGGCGGAACTGGGGCCGCAGAAGGTCGGCCAGACGGGGATGGAAGCGGGCCGGATCGAGCTGGGCGAGTTGGACGAGCGCCTGCAGGACGTAGGGATAGACGGAGGGATCTTCGAGGGAAACCAGCGTATCGGCCATGGAGTCGAAGGTATTGGTCCGGCCGCGACGGGCGAGGGCGAGGCAGGCCTTGCCGAGAGTGAAGTTGATGGTTTCGTCCGCCAGGGCGGGGTCCATGAGGCGAAGGAGGGTCTCATCGATTTCGGGGTCGGGATATTTCAGGGGCTGATCGGGCGGCGCGAGCAGATCGATGGCCCGGCCGCGTTCTTTCCAATCGCTGTTGGTGGAGAGGGCGACGCGGATCAGGGCCTCGATGCGCGGGGGGCCGTCGGGCATGTCCGTGGCCCGGGCGAGCTGGGTGAAGGCGGCGGCGGCCAAATCATCGCGGGTTGCGACGGACGGTTCGGCGGCGGTTTCACCGGCGCGCGTGGAGTTTTCCCGGGCGAGGAGATTGAAGGCATGCCGGGCCCGATGGCTTGTGGAGTGGTGGACCCACCATTCCAGAGTTTCGACGTAGCGGTCGTGATCCAGATGGCGCAGGCGGCGGATGGCCCAATCGGCGCCGGGTTCATCCGTTCGGGCCCAGGTGTGAAGAGTGTCGAGGTCGTGGGCAGAGCGGATCTGGCGGAGGGAGAGTTCGATGGCGCTTTGGAGCGAATGGAAGTCGTTGGCGCCGGTGTCGCGGTAGGAGGCAAAAAGTTCATCGTGCAGGCGGTCTTTGAGCGGTTGGCTTGATGCCCAGTCGGGGTCGGAGGGGAGGAGGTCCTTGAGCGGTTCGAGTTCGGCTTCGATGTCCTGTCGGGTTCGTTTGGGCGGGAGATCGGGGATCTGGGCGAGGAGGGCGGCCAAGGGGGCTTCGTGGGAGGGATCGGCGGCTTCGCCGGCGGCGCGGATGGCATCGCGGGCGATGGCGAGGGAGAGGGAGGTTTGATCCGGAGTGAACAGGTTCAGAAGAGAGGCGGTCAACGGCGGGAGGTCCGGGGTCTGGGCGGACCAGCGCTCGCCCAGGCGATCGCGGAGGGAGCGGTAGAACAGGTGGTCCGCCAGATTCAGGAAAACTTCGGGCGAATAGTCTTCCTGCCAGCGTTCGGCGATGTGGTCGGACCAGAGTGTTCCGTCGCGGCGGAAAAGGAGTGAACCGTCGGCGGAGCGGAAATCGAGGCTGGTCCGGCCGTCGGCTGTGGACATCGTGGAGCCAAAGGTGTCGGGCGGATTGTCGCGGTGGCTGCGGACGCGGTCGAGCCACCAGAGGACGTGAGCGATGTGCCGGGCGTCGGCGTAGTCGAGTTCGCACAGGCGGAAATCGAAGGTGGGCTGGGATTCCCCGAGGCTGAAGAACATACCGCTGCCGTTTTCCGGCCGGGAATAGGCGAGATAGGAGCGTTCGGGATCGACCCGCAGGAAGTAATGGGTGTCGACGTCGGAGTATGATTTATTGTGAATTTGGGAGACGGCGATGGAACAGGTGTCTGGCGGTGATTGGCCGTCGCGGTCATCGATGGCGAGGGCGTAGAGGTCGCGATGGATGGGGTAGCGGTTGCCGTGGGCGAAAGTGAACGCGGCCTCTTTGGGCGGCAGGGACCAAAACGTTGAGGGGACATGGTTGCTGAGGATGGTGGATTGTTCGAGATCGCGGGCATTCCGGCCTCCGCCCATGTAGTGCAGGAGTTCATCAGAGGAGAGATTCTGCAGCGAGGCGTAGCGATAGGGACGGGAGAGGTCTTCGGGATTGGGCTTCACCATGCCGCGGCGCTCCCAAGGGCATTCGGGCATGCGCTTTGGATCTTCATAATCCGGATCCGGGGGGAAGGAGAGGTTTTCGGCCTTGAGACGATCGAAATGATCAAACGCATCCGTGGAGGTATTCAGGCGGCGGAAATGGTCACCCGGGGCGCCGTCGGGGCCGACATAGGTGCGGGATTCGGGATCCCACGAATAGGTGGTTTTTGGGGTCATGCCGCGGCGAGTCTTGGGGCCGAGTTCAATTTCCAGGATGCCGTTGTTGTCGGCATCGGCAAACCGGTAGGTCCACTCGTCGGCACCCCAGTTGAAGAGGACGGTAAGCAAAGGGCGGAGGGTGGGGGCGACGCCCGCGACTTCGAGGACGGAGACGGAGGAGATGCCGGGGACGTGACAATTCGCATGGTCGGCCCGTTCGACGAGGCCGTCGCCGTTGAGGTCGGCGATGCGGCCGGGTGGATCGAGGCAGTTATCGCCGCCGAAGGGCTCGATTTCCCGGCCGTCGGCGGTGTAGACGGCGATGGCAGGCAGGTCCCACGGGCGGGGGGGAAGGTGGTTGCCCTTGGGGCCGAACAGTTCTTCGGGACGGGGCGTTTCATAACGGGGGTCGGATGAAAACCGCTCCCGGGGTAGGAAGCCGTAGAGCACGAGGGTGAGGGGCGGTTCGCCGTTTTCCTGCGGGCAGACGATGACGTCGGGGGCGTAGTGCTTGGATTCGAACGAAGCGAAATCCAGTTGGTTGGACGGATTATTCCGGTTCCAGAGTTCGTGGAAGGCGCGGGAGGCGGTGGGGGAATGGGCCAGGAGGTCGACCAGTTTGGAACCGGGAAGGGAAGTGAAGTCGGAGGAGAAGGCCGCGGCCGGGGGCGGGAAGAGGGCCACAAACGCGAGGGAAGCGGCAAGCAGGCAGGCGGCAGGCGGATGACTCATGGTCGATCGGGCTCCGGGTTCATGGGATCGGGCTGGCATGGAATTCTCGCGGAGGGGAGGGAGGGAAGCCCGCCGTCGGCGTGAATTTCCGCGGCCAGAATTTCGTAGGCATGCGCGGACAGATGAACGTGGTCGGGGGCCAGAATTACGTCGGGGTCCATGCCATGGAAGAGGCGTTCGCAATCGAGGACGGAGGCGCCTTCTTCTGCGGCCACGGTGCGGATGCCGCGGTTCAGGGTTTTGAGCGAGGAGAGCATGGCCTGGGTGAAGCGGAAGGGTTTGAGGTAAAACGGGACCGTATACATGGGCGGGACGGTCATGATGAACACATGGGCGGATCGGTGCCGGCTTTGCCGGAGGATGGCCCGGATGTTGGTCAAGGCGGTTGAGACGACGGTCGCGGAAAGGTCCGGGTTCACGCGCAGGATTTTCAGATCGTTGCCGCCGACGCAAATGAGGGTGGTTGCGGCCTGGACGCCGGGATCCAGCAGCGTCGATCGGTGCAGGACCTGCGCGCTGGTTTGCGAAGGGATGCCCAGGTTGAGCGCGGCGGCATCCGGAATGGGCCAATGGGCGGCCAGGGAATCGCCGATCAGAAGCAGATCGTAGTTTCCGGGCGCCGGCGGGGGGCGGTCGGAAATGCCCAGCGGATCCATGCGGAGGAGGGCATAGGTGGCATAGAGGCCGTGTGCGAGGCAACCCATCCAGACCAGGCCGGCCAGCGAGGCGATCAGCCCTGCCAGAAGAATCCATGGTCCTGTTCGTTTCATCCGCATGGTTTGGGGAGCCGTCCGCGCGGACGGCAACCGTGGCGGCAAGGATAGCGCGGGGGATAGGGGGGTTCGATCTAAAAAAGCTTATTTCTTTGCCTTTCTCGTTGCAATCGCCCAGGGCACTTTCTAGCCTTGACGGCGGTAGGAGGGTTCGTCATGAGCGGACGTGGAGCGTGGGCCCGGGAGCGGGAGAGCGAGGCGTGCGGAACGGACATGGGGCGGGGCAAGGTCCGGCGGATCCAGGCGGTCGCGATCCTGGCGGCCGTCTGGCTGGGGGTGGCATCCTCCTGGGCGGCGCCGGTTCGGGTGGCGCTGTTGCGCGACGGCGATTCGCCGCATTTCGCCCAGATGGCGGAGCGGTTGAAGGCGGAGCTGGGGATCCTGGCCGAGGGAGAGTGGGAGCTGCAATTCCAGGAGGGGCCGCAGGCCAACGCGGACTGGGACGAGCAGCGGGCGGTGAAGATCCTGAAGCGCGCCTTGAAGGACGAGGGGGTGGACCTGGTGATCGCGGACGGGCTGCTGGTGTCGCGGGCGGCGATCCGCTCGGAAGCGCCATTGAACAAGCCGGTGGTGAGCGTGTTCGTGGACGATCCGGACACGCTGGGGCTGCCCATCAGCGCGGCGGGGACCTCGACGGTGAAGAACTACACGTTCGTGGTGGTGCCGTGCGACGCGGCGGCGGACGTGCAACTGTTCCATGAGCTGGTGCCGTTCCGGAGCCTGGCCATCCTGGCGGAGTCGTACTATCTGGATCATTTGCCGGAGCTGAAGGCGCGCACGGAGCAGTATGTGCAGGAGACGGGGATCCGGGTGGAGCTGGTGCCGTACGGCGCGACGGCGGCGGAGACGCTGGCGGCCGTGCCGGCGGATGTCGAGGCGGTGTACCTGACGCCGCCGGTGGTGATCGAGGACGCGGAGATGGGGAATCTGATCGATGGGCTCAATGCCCGGAAGCAGCCCACGTTTTCGATGATGGGGCTCTCGGACGTGGCGCGGGGAGCGCTGGCGGGGCAGCGGAGCAGCGATGCGACGCGGGTGGTGCGGCGGCTGGCGCTCAACCTCCAGCAGATCCTGCTGGGGGCGGCGCCGGAATCGCTGCCGGTGATGGTGGACGATCCGCTGCGGACGGTGGTGAATGCGCGGACGGCGCGCCAGATCGGGGTGGACCTGCCCTACGTCCACCTGCTGACGGCGCAGGTGTTGCACGGGGATGAACTGGACCTGGGGCGGCCGCTGACGCTGGCCGCGGCCTACCGGTTGGCGCTGGAGAACCATCCGGGCATCGAGGAAGGGCGGCAGGAGGTGAGGAAGTCCGACGAGGACCGGGTCCGGGCGCGGAGTTCGCTGTTTCCGCAGGTGAGCGGCAACGTCCAGTATGCGCAGATCGACGAGGACCGGGCGCGGGCGTCGATGGGGATGCAGTCGTGGAAGAGCACGACGGGGGGGCTGGAGCTGACGCAGGTGATCTTCAACGATCCGGCGATCGCCGGGTTCCGCGCGTATTCGCGGTTGTACCAGAGCCAGCGGTTCGAGCAGGAAAGCCTGGAGCTCGACACGTTGGCCGACGTGGCGCAGGCGTATGTCAACCTGCTGAGCAAGCGCGCGCTGCTGAAGATCGACGGGGACAACTACAACTTGATCCAAAGCAACCTGGACCTGGCCCGGGACCGGCACCGGTCGGGGATGGCCGGGCCGGAGGAGATCTACCGGTGGGAGACGCAACTGGCATCGGCGCGGGCGTCGCTGCTGGAGTCGCATGCCCAGGTGGGCATTGCCCAGACGATCCTGAACCAGGCCATGGGGGCGGGAATGGACGGGGTCTGGAAGCCCGCCGACGGGCCGGAGCTGGCGGAGGAGAATCCCTTTCTGGCGCCGCAGTTTTCCGACGTGATCGACAGCGACCGCCGTTTCAACGGCCTGCGCTCGTTCCTGCTGGACTACGCCTTGGAGAACTCCCCGGAGCTGCGGGCGCTGGATTTCGCGATCGAGGCGCAGGGCATCACCCTGAACCAGTACCGGCGCAGTCCGTTCGTGCCGGCGGTGGGGGTGTCGCTGGACTACGACCGCACGTTCGACCAGACGATGGCCGACAGCGGCGACGGCGCGGTGCCGCAGAGCGGGTCGAGCGACGCGGACGACGACAACTGGACGGCGGCGCTGGCGGCGACGTGGTCGCTGTTCGAGGGGGGCGGGAAGGCCGCCGACATCCGCAAGGCGGAGGCGGAGCTGGCCCGCCTGCGGGCGCTGCGGGAGAAGACGGAGCAGGCGCTCGTCCAGCGGCTGTACGAGACGCTCTTCTCGACCTCGAGTTCCAGCCCCGCGATCGCGCTGAGCCGGGAGGCGGCGGAGCTGGCGCGCAAGAACCTCGGGGTGGTGCAGGAAAAGTACGCGCGGGGGGCGGTGTCGATCGTGGATCTGCTGGATGCGCAGAACGAGAGCTTCCAGCAAGACCAGCGCGCGGCGCTGGCCCAATATGAATTCATGCTGGATGTCATCCAGGCCCAGCGGGCCGTTGGATGGATGCCCGAATTGAAGAGCGCGGAGGAGCGGGCCGCCTGGCTGGCGGGGCTGGACCGCGTTCTCCACAACCCCCCGGAGGCCACCCCATGAGAAGAATCAACCGCATGCTGGTCGGGCCGGCGCTGGCGCCGGTGTTGCTGCTGTGGAGCGGATGCGGGGGCCCGTCTCCCGATGCGGCGGACACGGAGGAGGTTGTCCGGCCGGTGCAGGTCTACGTGGTGCCGGATCCGGCGCAGGAGCGGGTGCGGGCGTTCGCGGGGACGGCGAAGCCGGCGCTGGAGACGGAAATCAGCTTCCGGGTGGGGGGCGAGATCGTGGAGCTGCCGGTGAAGGCGGGCGACCCGGTGAAAACAGGCGAGGTGCTGGCGAAGCTGGATCCGTCGGACTACGAGCTGCAGTTGCGGCAGGCCGAGGCCCAGCGGGACCAGTCGGAGGCGCTGGAGAAGCAGGCCCGGGCGCAGTACGCGCGGGTGAGGGAGTTGTACGAGTCGCAGAACACGAGCAAGAGCGACCTGGACCAGGCACGGGCCTCGGCGGAGTCCTACGAGGCGCAGCGGAAGGCCGCGGAGAAGGCCGTGGAGCTGTCCCGGTTGCAACTGGAATACTGCACGCTGCGGGCGCCGTTCGACGGGCAGGTGGTCGCGAAGATGGCGGAGAAGCGCCAGACGGTGGCGGCGGGGCAAACGGTGGCGACGCTGACGTCGGGCGAGACGATGGAGATGCTGGTGGGGATTCCGGAGACGCTGATCAACCGGGTCCAGTTGGGGGAGGCGGCCACGGTGGTGTTCGATTCCATTCCCGGGCAGACCTACGCGGCGAAGGTCACGGAAGTGGGGGTGGAGAACACGGGCAAGAGCACGTATCCGGTGCGGCTGACGATCCAGGAGCAGGATGGGCGCATCCGGGCGGGGATGGTGGGGGAGGCGTCGATCGCGTTTGCCACGGAGGGGGAGGCGGTGATGGTGGTGCCGGCGGAGAGCGTGGTGAGCCGGTCGGGGGT
>CAYODC010000095.1:0-7713 GCA_964402575.1 uncultured Verrucomicrobiota bacterium | reverse complement strand
TGTCGTTCGACGAGGTATGCGCGGGGTGGCTGGCGGCGGGGGCGAAGGATGCGGAACCGGAGATTTGAGCGGGCATCCGCGGGGTGTTATCCCTCGGGTTTCGGGGGCGGGGCGGGAACCGCCGGGCGTCCGCCGAAGGGGCTGTTCCAGCCGGTGGTATCGGAGAAATAGGTGGTGACGGCCTGATCGCTGCCGTTGAAGAGATCGGGACCGGCTTCGGGGGCATGGCCTTCGCAGACGACTTCGGTCAGGGCGGGGCAGTCGGAGAGGGCTTCTTCGCCGAGGGTGCGGACGCTGGCGGGGAGGACGATGCGGGCCAGGGACGCACAGCCTTGGAAGGCGCGGTTGCCCAGGGAGCGGAGGGAAGGGGGGAGCGTGACTTGGGCAAGGTGGAGGCAGTTGAAAAACGCCCAGTCGTCGATTGCCTCGATGGGCGAGGGCAGGTCGATGGCCAGGAGTCCGCAGCGCTCGAAGGTGCGCGGTTCGATGCGTGAGAGGCCGGTGCCGAGGGCGATGAACTGGAGGCGGGAGCATCCGGAAAAGGCGCCGGTGCCGAGGGTGGAGACGGTATCGGGGAGGGCGACATGGGCGAGGCCGGAGCGGTCGAAGGCCCAGGATCCGATGCGGGTGACGCCGGAGGGGATGGCGAGGTTGGTCAGGGCGGCGGTGCGGGCGAAGGCGTCATTGCCGATTTCCAGGACGGAGGGGGGGATGTCATAGCTGCCGGACCGGGCGGCCGGGAAGAGGAGCAGGCGCGTCTGGTCGCGGTTGAACAGGATGCCGTTGACGCTGGAGAAATGCGGATTGGCGGGGGCGACGTTCACGGAGGCGAGGCGGGTGCAGCCGCGGAACGCCCATTCTCCGATACGGGCGACGCGGGCGCCGAGGGTGATATTGGTGAGGCCGGAGCAATAGGCGAAGGCCTGGGGATCGATATCCGTGATGGAATCGGGCAGATGGATTTCGGTCAGGCCGGTGGCGTGGGCGAAGGCTTCGGTGGCGATGGCGGTGACGGGTGTTCCGTCGATGGCGGCCGGGAAGGCCAGGGATCCTTCGGGGCGGGAATGGCCGGTGAGGGTGAGGGAGCCGTCGGGATTCGCGGCGTGGGTGAATTCCTGCGCGTGCGCGCGCGGGGCAAGGGGGGAGGCGGAGAGGCAAGCGCAGGCGAGGAGGAATCCGAGGCGGATGGATTTCATGAGGCGGTGGGCTCCGGGGGGGGGTCGAAGACGATGTGTACCGGCATTCGGGAGAGGCGGTCGAAGAGGCGGCGGTCATCGCGAATGGGCCACCAGTCGTAGAGGAAAATCTGGATGGGGCGCCACATGGCGACCCAGCCGCCGATGACGAGGCCCTCGCGGAAGATAGCGGCGGCGGTGGAGGTGTTGGTCCAGCGGCCCAGGGCGGAGGCGGCGGCGAGGGCGGCGCTGAGGAAGGCGAGGCCGATGGCCAGGCTGATCCATCCGTCGTGGATGAGGTCGCGCAGGCGCAGGCGGGCGAACCCGGACTGGCGGACAAAATGTTCGCGGAGGGCTTCGCCGATGTCGCGGGGCGTATCGAGGGTCGAGGCGGAGGCGGGAAGATGGATGGCGAGGGCGAGGGGCAGGCGGGGGGAGACTTCTCCGGCGCTGGCGACGATGTATTGCTGGGCGTCGTCGTCGAGATCCTTGGCGATGAAGGGGGAGGGGTCGCGGGAATCGAACAACTGGTCCACGCTGCGGATGCGGATTTCGATGATGTGGGAATCCAGCGGGATGTCGTCGCCCCAGAATGACGGTTGGCCGGGCATGGGATCAAAGGCCGAGGCGGGAGCGGATGTCGCGGACCTGGGCGGCGGGGAGCGGGGCCTGGTTGCGGCGGGCAAACAGCTCCTGGCCGCTGCGGCTATAGAGGATGTTGAGGAATTCGAGGACGAGGGGGTCCAAGTGGGCAAGGTCGCGGGCATCGAGGTAGAGGTGCAGGCCGGGGGGGAGAGGGCGAGGGCCTTGGCGCCGTCGGTGCCGTGCTGGGCGTTGAGGAATCCGATGGCGAAGGGGTCTTCGGAGACATGGAGGAGGACGCCGAGATACATATTGAAGGGATCGTTCATGAGGCGGGGCTGGAGCGGGCCGTTTTGGAGGGCCATTTGTCGGAAGAGCCGGGAAGTGCCGGTTTGGGGGGAACCGCCCCAGAGGGCGATGGGGGCATCGGACCATTTGCCGCCGAGGCCGAGATCGCGCCAATGGAGGATCGGGGATTCGGCGCCGGAGCGCAGTTCGGTGCCGAAGATGGCATCGAGCTGGGGGAGGGTGAGGGCATCGAGGGGATTGTCGCGGTGGACGAGGACGAGGATGGGGTCGAGGGCGGCGGGGAGTTCGAGGACGGGATAGCCCCGGGAACGGAAGAAGCGTTCGCGTTCGGCGAGGGACATGGGGATGCTGGTCATGCAGAGGGAGGTTTCGCCGTCGAGGAAGGAGCGGAGGGCGTCCTCGCTGCTGAGGCTGCGGATGGCCTCGCCCCGGGCGCCGGGGTGATAGGCATTGAGAAGGCGGAGCATGTCGATCACGGCGAACAGGGAAGACGCGGTGAAGCGCAGGGTGAGCGAGCCGTCGAGGGGGGCGGCGGCGGGGACGTAGGCGGGATAGGTGTCGTCGGCGAGGGCTTCTCGGGCGTAGGGGTTGTGGGCGGTGACGTCCACGGGCTGCTGGACGGTGCGTTCGGTCCAGTCCACGGGGTTCCGGGGCAGGAGTTGGTTGGCGGCGCGCACGAGGGGGCTTTGGGCGGTGATGCGGTGGTCGAGCTGGAGGGCGAGCTCGTAGGCGTCGCAGCCGTCGGCGAGGGGCATTTCGCAGGCGACGGGGGAGAGGACGAGGCCGTAGAGGCGGATTTCGCCTTGGAGGCGGCGCAGGACGACCTGGGTGGCGGTGGGATAGCGGGCGAGGTCGAGAATGAATGTATCGGTCTTGGCGTCGCGTCCGGCGGCGAGGATGTTGGAGAAGAGGTCGGGGGCGAGAATGGTGTCGCGGTCATCCCAGAGCTGGACGATGAAATCGCCGTCGGAGTTTTCTTCATAGACCAAGGTGAGGGCGAGATCGGCGGCGATTTGGTCCCGGCGAAGGGCGAGGATCAGCGCTCCTTGGCCATAGGGGAGATGGTGGGCGGCGGTCCAGGCGCCGAGGGCCGGATCGAAGGCGCCGCCGGATTGGCGGATGGTCCGGAGCCAGGGCGAAAGACGGGTGAGCTGGTCGAGGTCGGATGCCGTGGAGACATGCCGGAAATCCATGGACAAGACGGCGGGGGCAGGATTGGGGGCGGCGAGGGACACGATGGCAACCAGGAAGGCGGTCCCGGCGATCCATTTCCAGAGCGATTTCATGCCTTCAGGCTAGGCGCAGGGGATGGAAGCTGCAAGACAAAATCCATTTGGATTCCATTTGGAAACGCCGCTGGCATCCCGTCAGAAAACGACGCCGATAAAAGAGACAATATGGCCCATTACATCATTGATACAAACGACAACATGACCCAAATCATGAGAGGGGAAGGGAGAAGAGCAGGGCATCAGATGCAGCGGATGTGTTATCTATCTACAAGTCATGCAGATAGATGTGCATAGCCATGCCGGGCAGTGATCCTGGGCAGCAAAAACTTGGCATGCAAATTGCAGAACTAATTTCGATGAGACAAGAAACCCAGAAAGGAGTGCAGAAGCCATGTTAGAACTGCTGACGATTGGACCGAGGAATCCATGGAGCATTTTCGATGAGCTCGAATCGCTGCAAGCGGACATGAACCGCCTATTGACAGAGACGGAACCGGAACGCTACAGCCGGAGGACACGCAGGACGTATCCGCCGATGAATGTATGGGCATCGCCGGAAGGGCTTGTGGTGGATGCCGAGATGCCGGGAGTGGATCCCAAGGAGGTTGACATATCGGTGGTGGGCGACGAGGTCACCCTCCATGGCAAAGTCAACACGCAGGACGCGGCCCAAGGGGAGGTTGTTCTGCGGCGCGAGCGGCCGTCGGGCGAATTCCAACGGACGCTGCAACTGCCCTTCCGTGCGGATGCTGCCGGCGTGAAGGCCACCAGCAAAAACGGGATTCTCCGGATCGCCATTCCGAGATCCGAAGCGGAGAAGCCCCGGAAGATCACCATCGAGACCGCGTAGAGCGGAGGAAGGAGACAACCCATGAGCGAAGAGAAAACCATTCAGAAAGAGGCGCCTGCCGCAATGGCGGAGAACGATCCGGTCTATGTGCCGCGGGTCGACATCCGTGAAAACGCCGATCACTTCGTGGTGGTGGCCGACATGCCCGGGGTGGACGAGCGGTCGGTGGAGGCCACGGTGCAGAACCGGGTGCTGACGATCGAGGGCTGGAACCGGCCGGACAAGCCGCAGAATGCGGAGGCGCTGGGTCTGGAATTCGGAGGCGGGCGTTTCCGCCGCGACTTCACGCTGCCGGATACGGTGGATGCCGAGCGGATCCAGGCGCGGATGAAAAACGGGGTATTGTCGGTGGCCCTGCCGAAGAAAGACGAAGTGAAAGCCCGCAAGATTCCCATCACGGGATAGGGGGTGGCGGAAGAGAGCATTCGGAGGAGATCCCTCGCAACCACATGAAGAAAGGAGGTTTGCCCATGAACATCAAAGACCTGGTTCCCCGGTTTGGGCGCAACGTCCTGCCGATTCGGCGGGAGGAAGCGGATCCTTTCCGGGATTTCCAGCGGCAGATGAATCGCTTGTTTGACGACTTTTTCGGAGACTTCCCCGTCATGGATCGGGGGCGCGAGCCCGGATGGGCGGCCGCCGGGTTCGTTCCGCGCGTGGACATTTCCGAGACGGACCAGGAGGTCAGGGTGTCGGCCGAGTTGCCGGGAATGGACGAGAAGGACATTACCGTGGAGTTGCGGAACGACATGCTGACCATCCGGGGCGAGAAGAAGTCGGAACAGGACGAGAGAGGAAGGAACTGGCATCGCCGCGAGCAAATCCACGGATCGTTCCAGCGTTCCCTAGGACTGCCAGCCGGGGTGGAAACGGAAAAGGCAAAGGCTCAATTCCGGAAAGGGGTGCTGACGGTGACGGTGCCGAAGCGTGAAGGGGAAGAGCTTCACCGTCATATGGTGCCGATCGAGGAAGGATAGGCTGGACGGGGCGAAACGGACCCGGACGGACAATCCGTCCGGGTTCTTCCGGGAGAGGCTGGGGAGGGGATCAATCTCCGGGGGGATTCGCGGCCGCCTGGCCCGCGAGGAATCCGGAGGCGAAGGCCCACTGCAGGTTCCAGCCGCCGGTGGGGCCGTCGAGGTCGAGGATTTCGCCCGCAAAGAACAGGCGGGGAGTGAGCCGGCCTTCGAGGGTTTCGGGGCGGACGTGGCGCAGGGCAACGCCGCCGCTGGTCGCCATGCTTTCGGCGAAGCCGCCGGTGCCGCGGATGGAGAGGGGCAGTTCGAGGAGGTGGGCGTTCAACTGCCGTTCCTGGGCAGCAGAGAGGCGGGAGAAGGTCAGGTCGGGCGGAATGCCCGAAAGGTCCAGCAGGGTTTCGGCCAGGGCACGGGGCAACAGGCCGGAGAGCCAGGCCCGCAGGGGCCGGGTTCCGGCGGTTTGCCGCAGGCGCGAAAAATCGGGCGGATCGGGAAGGAGAGAGAGGAGGAGGGTGGGGGATTGTCCCTGGTGGAGGAGGCGGGCGATGCGTCCGGCGATATTCAAGACGGCGGGTCCGGAGATGCCGCGGTGGGTGAAGAGGAGTTCCCCGCGTTCGGTGTGGCGAATCTGGCGAGAGCCCGCGAGGGTCAGATCCACGTCCGGCAGGGAAAGCCCGCTATGCCGGGCGGGCCAGGTTTCGATGGTGTGGAGGGAGCACAGGGCGGGGACGGGGGGGACGATGTCGTAGCCGAGGTTGCGGGCCAGGACCAGGCCCGAGCCGTCGGAGCCCAAATGGGCGGCGGATTGTCCGCCGGTGGCGAGCATCACGGAACGGCAGGTCCAGTCATCCACCCGCCAAGGGGCGCCGGGCAGGGCGGGGGGGGCCAGTTGGCGAACGTGGTGGGGAAAGACGAAGCGCACGCCGGCGGAAGAGCAGGCCCGCACGAGCGTCTCGCGGACTTGGGATGCGGATTGGGACTTGGGGTAGACGCGACCGGATTCGTCGGCGAAGGTGGGCACACCGATCTCCGCGAGCAGGGTTTGGAGCCGGTCAGGGGGCAGGGAACGGAAGGCGGGGAGGGTGAAGCGTCCGTGCCGGCCAAAGGCGGAGGCGAAGGACTCTTCGGTGGCGAGGTGGGTCAGGTTGCCGCGGCCGCCGCCGGTGGCGGCGAGCTTGGCGCCGGGGGCGGGCATCCGGTCGAGGAGCCAGACGGTACCAGAGGGCAGGAACCGCGCGGCGGACCAGGCGGCCAGAAGGCCGGCGGGGCCGGCCCCGACGATGATCAGGAGGGCATCCACGGGCGGGAGGGGGGTCATGGGGATACGGGGATCCAGCGGCGGAGGATGGTTTCGAGCGTGCCGTCGCGCTGCCATTCGGCGAGGGCCTGGTTGGCGGCTTCGCGCAGGCGCACGCTGCCGCGGCGGAAGGCCCAGGCGACTTCTTCGCGGGCGAACAGGGCCGGGGCGAGGGTCCATTCGCCGGCATGGTGTTTTGCCTGCCACCACAGGGCGGGGGCGTCATGAAGGAGCAGATCGATTTGGCGCTGCCGGAGGGCATCGAGGGCGGGATCGACTTCATCGAACGCGAGACGCTGGGCCTGGGAGAAGTAACGCGAGACGAGGCGGTCGCCGGCGGAATCCTTGACGACGCCGAACCGGGCGCGGGCGGAGCGGATGCGGATTTCGGTGTTGAAGCGAGGAAGGTTGTCGATCCGAATGAGGGCCGCCTGGCCCACGACGAGATAGGGGGAGGAGAAGTCCATGAGGAGGCGGCGTTCTTCCGTGATGGTCACTCCCGCCATCAGCAGGTCGACCTTGCCGTCCAGCAGGGCGGCGGTGAGTTGATCGGGGGGGAAGGCGGTGAACACGGGGCGCATGCCGAGCTGGAGGGCCAGGGCCCGGCCGAGGTCGGCTTCGACCCCGGACCAGCGGCGATGGTCGCGAAAGGCCAGGGGCGGGGCATCCGCGAGGGTTCCGATGCGAAGGATTTCGCGGGGGGGGGCGGGGCGAAGGAGGGGGCTGCGGCAGCCGGCGGCCAGGGAAGCCAGCAGGAGCCCGCCTGCCAGCGCGAGGGCGCCGGAGCTGCCGCGACGGGTCATCGGCCATCCGCCACGGCGGTGCCGAGCAGTTGCTTTTCCAAGGCATCGAGCCGGTGGCTGACTTGGCGGACCAGGGCGCGTTTTTCGCTGTAGGGGCCGGGGAAGAAGGAGCCCTTGAAGCCGGCGAGGATGATATTGCGCAGTTGGGCGGGAGTGATGGGGAGCTGGGAGCAGACCAGTTCCAGTTCGCGGGTGACGCTGGTGCGGGACATGAGCCGGTTGTCGGTGCAGATGGACACCGAGAGGTTGGCCTCGATCATTTTGCGCAAGGGGTGTTCGGAGACCGTGGGGATGGCGGGGATGGTTTGGAGGTTGCTGGTGGGGCAGACTTCGAGGGTGATGCGCCGGGAGGCGATGTAGTCGACGAGGCACCGCACGTAGTAGTCGGGGTCCTTGACGGTGGGGTCCTTGACCTTGTCGGCGGCGAACAGGAAGGTGCCGTGGCCGAGGCGGTCGGCGTGGCATTCGGTGATGGCCTGGAAGATGGA
>CAYODC010000094.1:0-7797 GCA_964402575.1 uncultured Verrucomicrobiota bacterium | reverse complement strand
GGGGGGAACGCGGCGCAGGGGGGAAGGCAAGGCCGCGCAAGGGGGGCTTGAGGAACGCGGGCGCAAAGGGGGGAAAGATTATGGGCTTTTACTTCTGCAATCGCTTGGCATACTCGGGGTCAAAGGAAGTTCTAAACACGGCGGCTAGACGCCACCACCCTTCGCTCTTCACTTCGTTCAGAGCTACGGGTGGCAAGCCACCACGTCTGGGCTCTCCACCAAATGCGGGGGCAAGACCGCTCGATTCACTAACAACAACATGCTCTCACCCGGAGCCTGTAGTTGTCAAAGTTCTTAAAGCCGAACGCCCGTCGGCTGATCATCTCCATCTTGTTGTGAAAGCCTTCCGTGATGCCGTTGTTGCGGCGGAAGCGCCACATGCGGGCGATCTCTTCCTGCCAGTCCTCCAGAGTCTGGCCCAGCGTCGCCAGCGAAACGAACAGCGAGTTTCTAAGTTGCCAGATGCGCTCGAGGAGCTCGCGGATGCGCACGCGGCAGGCGGACGGGGTGAGCACGCTGGGCCGCAAGAGATCCCATAGTTCCTGCATGAACTGATAGAGGGCGGCGATCGCCGGATGGGCCTGGAGATAGCCCGCGAGGGTCTGGCGCTGTTCGGGATCCAGGCGGTCGGCCCGAATAAATCATTTTATGAAACTGACTCCTTTTCTTCGCCTCTATTCCCCGCTCAGTTGCCGCTGCGGACGGATTTCAATCACCCGCGGAACGGATGGCGTGAGATCCCCGGGGAACAGCAGCCACAGGTAATGGAGTTCGACCGGTTCGTCTCCCATATCCGGCGGCAGCTCCAGCCAATCGTCGCCATCCAGACTATAGAGACACTGCGGATGAACCAGCGAGCCTTCCGCCAGTTCGAGGACCAGATTGGTCAACATCAGCGGAGATTCATAGCCGACCGCCAGATGCCATCCGCCCGCCCCCGCCTTGCCTTCCCACCAGGTGTTTGTGTCCCCATCCACCGCTGCCCAGCCCTTGACATGTTCCGCCTCGTCGTCACTCGTCACCACTGTCACCGGCCGAGGCGGCGGGATGGTGGCAACTGAGGCCCTAGTTGGCTTCCCTTCACAATCCGATATCAGCGACCGATTAACCGGCATCGTCTGGGGCGGCCATGCTTGGGTTGGTAGTGATTCCCACGGATTCGTCCAACCTATGGTGCTCGACAAGTAATACAGGTTTGCATTGTAACAACCCCCAAAAGGAGACAAACCAACACTAGGGGCATTGCACCAACACCATATTGTCGTCAAGCTTGTACAGTGGTCAAAGGCATGGCTCCCGATGTAGTTAACGCTGTTACCCAACCTGAAATTGGTCAAACCAGCACACTGTGCAAAAGCGTAATCACCTATGCGCGCCATTACGGTCGGCGTTGATAGACAATTTGCAATCCTGACGCCCGTCATGTATGGACAACGAAAGAATGCATAATCCCCAATGTTGGTGATGCTGTTGGGAATCGTAACAGTCGTTTGAATAGTTTCACGGAATGCATCTGCTTCTATACACTTTATTCCCTGGGGAATTGTGTAGGGCCCTGTTTTGGCTGCCGGATATCTTATTAGGGTTGTCAGGTTCTTATTGTATAAGACTCCGTCCGTACTGCGGTAGAAAGAGTTCTCGACATCCACGTTGATGGCTACAAGATTCTGGCAAGAACCAAAAGCGCCTCCTCCGATGCTTATTACGGTGCTAGGAATCAGGATGCTTGACAACCTTTCACAGGACCCGAATGCACAGTTCCCGATGTTGGTTAGGCCCGATGGAAGATTCAAGCCCAGTAGGTATGTGCAAACCCGAAAAGCAGAATTACCAATGTCCACAACGCTGTTGGGAATCAAAATACTGGTCAAGGTTGTACAATATTCGAATGAATTGTCGCCGATGCGGGTTACCGGCAGATTATTAATTGATCCGGGAATAACCACCACGCCGCCCGCCCCTGAATAACCCGTAATTGTAATCGTGTTGTTATTGGTTGCATATGTGAACCCCGCCGAGAAAAAGTTTGCCGCCAACGTTCGGCTACACGTAGCCGTGAAGGTATATGACCGGCTGGTACTCACAATGCTTCCGTTTTCAGTCCAATTATCAAAGATGTACCCGGTGTTCGCCGTGGCTGTTACCGACACTTGTGACCCATGAGTCTTTGTTCCTCCCCCGCTGGTTGTACCGCCCGCTGAGGGGCTGGAACTAAGCGCGATAGAATATTGGTGTGGCGTGAACGTCGCCACCAGGGTCCGGGGTCGCGTAACCGTGAAGGCATAGGCCCGGCTGGTGCACACGACGGTTCCGTTTTCCTTCCAGTTGACGAAGGCGTAGCCGGTGTTGGGGGTTGCCGTCACGGTTACCACCGACCCGTGTGTCTTGGTTCCGCCTCCGCTGGTTATACCGCCCGCCGAGGGGCTGGAATTAAGCGCGATGGTGTAGCGATGCGGCGTGAAGTTCGCCACCAGCGACCGATTGCGGGATGCCCGGAAGGCATAGGATCGGTGGGTACTGACGACCGTTCCGTTTTCCTTCCAGTTGGCAAAGGAATAACCCGTGTTTGCGCTCGCCGTCACCGTCACCATGGCCCCATTGGTCTTGGTTCCCCCTCCCCCGACCGTGCCACCCGCCGAAGGGCTGCGGCTCAAGGCAATGGTATAGGCCCGCACGAAGGTGGCCACCAGGGTTCGGGGTCCCTTCACACGGAAGGCATAGGTGCGCCGCGAACTCACGACGCGGCCGCCTTCCTTCCAACAGGAAAAGACATATCCGCTGCGGGCCGTCGCCGTCACCGTTGCCACAGACCCATGGGGCTTGGTTCCGCCGCCGTGGGTCGTGCCGGCCGTCGATGGGCTGGACCGTAGCGCAATGGGGTAACGGTGCGGCTTGAAGATCGCCACCAGTCTCCGATCCCGATTCGCCCGGAAGGAATACGAACGATGATAGCTCACAATGCGGCCTTCTTCCGTCCAGTGGGCAAAGGAATAACCGGTGCGGGTGGTCGCCGTCACCGTCACCATTGATCCATCAGGCTTTCTACCTCCTCCGGCCGTCGTGCCTCCCGCCAATGGGCTTCGCCCAAGGGAAATGGCATAACGGACCACGGGATATAGGTGGACAATGCCCGCCATGTCATCTGCATCCAGCGTTCGCTTCTTGGTCTCGCCCTTGGCCGCGCGGCCATACATGGTTTTCTCCCGGTCCGCGGCACCATACAAGTCGGCCAGAGACAGCGAATGGCCGAGTTCGTGCGTGGCCACGTTCTGGACATCATAGGCACCTCCAGATCCAGACACCGCCCACGGGTAGTAGGTATTATAAACTATGTCGCTTTCGAAAACACGCCCTTGACAGTTATTGATGCGCCAATTCTTGGCAAGGGCCCCGTCATTGCCCAAATATGTAAAACTGGTGACATTCTTTCCATCGCGCCCCCGCCCAAGATTTGTTGTCCCCGAATATGTGAATTGAAAGGTAGTTCCCGGGACAACGCTCCACGCCTGCATCGCCATTCGAATGGCGGTCCCCGCTCCAGCAGGTGCTCCGCGCGTATTGATCCACTGGGGAACGCTTCGTACGGCCCATTTGATCTCTGCCCCGGTGCGGGTGCGATTGACCTTGTAGGCATGGGACGTCAGCGGCGCAAGCGCAATCACAACACTTAACAAGACCCTTTGCATACCAGCGCTCATTTTCCACCTCCCAGCCGCTGCGTAGCCGAAAGCCGTTCGCGAATCATGTCTTTGAGCCGTTTCACCTCCACACGCCTATCCAGGACTTCCGAGTCATCAAGAACAGTAAACCCACTTTTCGTCGCCCATGTATCCTGGATTCGATAGATTCCTTGGGCCGCCCCGACGAGGGCATACGACGGTTCCGTTCCAGTCTTGGTTTCGTCCATGCCCGCTTCGCCGGGATACCGTGGACGCAGAAACACAAGAATGTGTTCGCCTTGCACCAGGGTGGGCATGTCGGATACCTGCATTTCCAAATCACCCACGATCCCGCCTTCGTATGTGAATACTACGCGTTGGCTGTTCCCCAACAGATGATCCAATACTTCAATGGTTGCCTCGGTGATGATCACCGCCCCATCATCCGACCAGCGGGAATCCATTTTTACCACGCGGCCTTCAATGATGCAGGCGGCCTTGTCGACCAACGTCGTCGTGGCCAACGGCAGCATCAGCGCGTCAACTCTGACGCATGCCAGCAAGAATACCAATCCCAGAATCCATCCCTTTCGACCAGCCCTCCCCGGTTCCCAATGAAGCGTGTGAAGATCTGGATTGCCAACCCCTGCAATGCTTCTCCAACTCTTTGATGCTTTCATTCGTGCTCCTGACTTGCCCGGCTCGGATTCTACGGATACCGCCCGACCGGCTCTATTATGGTTAATGATGTTGGTTATTCAAGTGTCTTTTATTTTGAATCATCGATGTTATAATTGGTTAATCAGACACTAACATCATTGCAGTTCGTGCTTTCCTTGATCAGGTTACACACGAACATCTTTAGCCCAGATGCAGGGCTATGATCGCCCGGCCCGTTGTCCCTGGCTATTTGAACCCCGTTCATACTGTCTCCCGACATCAATTTCGCATGGAGCGCATCTATCCCCGGCTCACATCCCTCTTGCGTGGCAATCATCGCTCCTTTCGTCCCCCCCCGGGCGCATGGAAGTTCTGCGGGGATGGGTCGATTGACAAAGTAAATGTGTTTGCGGAGTGAATGCGCCTCAGGCGCAATGAGTTTGTCCGAGACAAGGCATTGCGTAGGCGGATTCCGACGTTTGGACGGTTGCGGAGCCAGTCCGGAGCGTAGGACATCCCGAAAAGGGGCGCAAAAGAACGTGAGGCGGCGTAGACCCGTTTTTCTGACGTGGAAAACGCGCCCCTGTCGGTACGCCTGCGCGGAGGGGCTGTGCGTGACGCAAAATGGGTGCCGTAAGATGCAGCTGGCTATGGGATCAGCCTGGATTTGAGAAGGATCTCGTTGGCCGGGATCTTGCGGACGTGGAGGTGATCGAGCAGTTCGGTTCCGTGGATGAAGCTGAAAAGATCGCAGGGGGGGTTGTCTTGGAGGGAAGGGCGCGAGTAACTGTTGACGTGGCTCATGAGCTTGTCGACGTCGGCCTGCGAGAGGTGGTCAAAGGACGATCCCTTCGGCAGGACCATGCGGATGAACTCGTGGTTGCGCTCGATGCGAGCCTTCTGGTTCGAGACGTACGGATCGCAGTAGAAGACGCGTGTGCGTAGTTGGCCGGCGGGGCCCAGTTCCAGCGCGTTGGGGTTAGAGAACTCGGAGCCGTTGTCGGTGAGCAGTACGGGAAAGAGGCGCCGGAAGAGGTCGGGGCCGGCCAGCGTCCAGAGTCGGGAGAAGACGTCGATGACGGACTGCGAGTCGTTGCGCTCCCGGAGGAAGGAGAGCATGAAGCCGCACCGGACGAACTGCAGGGTCAGCAGGACCTTTCCGCCCCGGCGTCCGACGACGGTGTCCATTTCGACCGTGGCCAGCTCCGGCGCGGCGGCGATGAACGCCTGATAGTCTTCATTGGTGCGCCCGATCCGGCACTTCGTGTCGTCCTTGTGCTCGACTGGCTTGCGCGCCCGAGTAAAGGGGGCAGTCCTTGCATTGTAGCATTCTGACAATTCTGTAATGCGGTCGGTCCTATAAAATACAATTTTCCATGGTGTGGAAAATCCGCCGTAATGTTTTCCATGCCGTGGAAATATTCCATGGGTAAGACCCCCTCCCCTGATCAGTCGCAACCCCTTCACCACTCCCCGATGAATGATATTCTAGATTTCATCGGCTGACTCCTTTGGGACTCCTTTTCGCCGGAACAGAAACTCGACGTTCCTCCTCGCGCCAGGCTATCCTCTTTGCTGATGATTCTTCCTTTGCCTAGTTTTCGCTCCGCGCCGCCGGCCGCCTTCCGGGCCTTTCTGGTCGGCCTCACGGTTTCCGGCATGCTGGCCGCGACCGTCCGCGCCGCGGAACCCCTCCTCTGGCTGCGCATGGAAGAGGGATCCGACACCAACGCCCTCGATTCCGCCGCCGGCGCCCGCCACGCCCAGCTGCGCGGCAGCACTCAATGGACCGCCCCCGGCGCACGCTGGAGCACCAACGCCGCCCTCCGCTTCGACGGCGCCGGCGCCCACGCCGCCGCCCCCGCCTTCGCCTATCCCGACCATTTCGTCCTCTCCTTCTGGTTCCGCTCCACCAACAGCGCCAGTTCGGGGTACCACTATCTCTACAGCCACGGCGGCGTCGGCGACGCCTCCAGCCTCAACGTCTACTGGATCGACCCCGCCTCCCAGCGACAGCTGCGCACCACCTTCCGCGAAGCCTCCGGCGACGTCCTCTACATGGATCTCACCAATGTCGTCGCCGACGGCCTCTGGCACCTCTACCGCTTCGAAGCGCGCGCCGACGGCCGCCTGCGCCTCTTCCTCGACGGCTCCCTGCGCCGCGAATATGCCCGCCTGGGCTCCGGTCCCGGAACCCCCGCCACCGGCCTCTTCCTCGGCGGGCGCTCTGACCTGGCCGCCGACCGCTTTTTCGACGGCGACCTCGACGAACTCTCCGTCGCCCCCTGGCCCGACGCCGAAGGCGATTTCCATGTCGCCCCCGACGGATCCAACCTCGACGACGGCTCGCCCGCGCGTCCGTGGCAAACCCTCGCCTGCGCCGCCGACCGCCTCAATCCCGGCGACACCGCCTGGCTCCACGACGGCGTCTACACCGAAGGCCGTGTCCGCCCCGCCTGCTCGGGCAGCGTCTCCGGCGTCACCACCAACTGGATCACCTTCGCCGCCGCCCCCGGCGAAACCCCCGTCCTCGACGGCTCCGGCACGTCCTTCACCTGGGGAGGGCTTTTCGACCTCGACGGCTGCCAATTCCTGCGCATCGCCGGCCTGACGATCAGCAACTCCCCCCAGGCCGGCTTCGCCGTGCAGGACTCCCGGGATATTGTCCTCTCCGGCAACCTCACCCAGGACACCGGGTCCTCCGGCATCTACGTGCATGGCTCGGAACGCGTCCTCGTTCTCGGCAACCGCGTCCGCCAGGCCTGCAACGGCAGCGAAACCGCCCAGGAGTGCATCACCGTCGCCGGCTACTCCTCGCAGGTCGACGTCTGCTCCAACGAAGTCTGCGACGGCGTGAACATCGAAAAAGGCGGCGAAGGCATCTGCATCAAGGGCGGTTCCTCCGCCGTCCGCGTCTTCGATAACCACGTCCACGACCTGCCCGGCGAAGTCGGCATCTATGTCGGCGCCGTCACCACCGACACCGCCCACATCGAGGTCTTCGCCAACCGCGTCTCCGCCGATGTCGGCATCGGCGTCGCCTCCGAAGGCGGCGCGTTCGTTTCCGATATCCGCGTTTTCAACAACCTCGTCCACGACTGCCCCTACGACGGCATCACCGTCCCCAACTGGCTCGAGGACGGCGTGCGCAGCAACATCTGGATCGCGAACAACACCGTCATCGGCTGCGGACAGGTCGACTGGTATGGCGGCATCGTCATTCAAAGCACCAATGTCTTCGACATCCATGTGCTCAACAACCTCTGCGCCTCCAACGGCTCCTGGCAGATCCGGGTCAAGGAAGGCGCTCAGGCCGAAACCACCGTCTCCCACAATCTCATCTACGCCTTCCGGGGCCTCCCCGGCACCGACGAAGTCCGTGGCACCCCCTGTATCGAGGCCGACCCCGCCTTCCTCGACCCCGCCGCCCGCGACTTCCGCCTGAAATACGCCTCCCCCGCCATCGCCCAGGCCACCC
>CAYODC010000093.1:0-7799 GCA_964402575.1 uncultured Verrucomicrobiota bacterium | reverse complement strand
CCGACATCCTCTCCGCCCTCATCGCCCTGCGCTAGCCCGGTTCTTGACCGGAAATCCTGTTGACGCCATCCCCCGGCTTGGTCCAGCATAATGGTACGTCGGACCGGGGAATTTTCTCTCCGGCCCCTCTTGGGAGAAAGCGCGTGAACACACAATGGTGCAGCAGGATGGCGGTCTTGATCCTGGCGACGGCAACGACGGCTGGCGCTTTCGAGGTTTCCGAGGAACTACGCCTGGCCATCCAGCGCGATGTCGAAACCATTGAACAAAAAGGCCCGAAAATGGGCGATGTCATGGCCGCCCTGCGGGAAGCCGGAGCCTCCTACTTGCCAGAATTGGTGGCTCCCCTCGACCTGGAGGACTATCAAACCATGCCCCGCCGGCGCCTCATGACCGGCGTCTACTTCATGGACCTCACCTATGCCGCCACCTTCGCCCAGCGCGCCCCCGCCGCCCGCTCCGGCCAGGCCGCCTGCCGGCTCCTCGAACACATCGGCTATCCCCAGCCCGACCTCGAACGCCGCTACCGCGAGGCCCTGGAGCAAATCGACCTGCCCGGCGGCGATGAACGCCTGGATCAATTGCTCCGCGAACAGAACCAGAATCGCCTCTGGCAAGACATGCTCGAAACCGGCGAAGGCATCGATATCGTCGTCGACGGCCTCTACGGTTTCCTCCTCGAAGGCCTCTACCTCACCTGCGAACTGTGCGTCCTCTCCGACTACGATCCCTCCTTCCTGATGTATGTCGCCTACATGCGCGAATCCTTCGAAACCTACAAGCAGCTCCTCTACCGCATCGGCGACAACCCCGAATTGGCCATGTCCGTCGAACGCCACGACCGCCTCAACTTCCTCACCTCCCTCCTGGTCATCTTCGGCGATCTGCCCGAGATCGGCCCGGCCCAGATCGACTCGATGCGCCCCTCCATCACCCAGGCCCGCCAAGCCATCGTCCGCTAGCCCCGGGGGCCCCCGCCCGCCCATGCATGAACATTCGCTGAACGGCATCGTCCACGTCTTCGCCGTCCTCTCCGCCCTCGCGAAGGAACGCCAGGCCGAGGCGGCCCGCGGCGTCGAAGACTACCTCACCGCCTCCCTCGGCCTCCGCCCCGCCGATGTCCACTTCGCCCTTTTCAACGACCTCCGGGACTTCTACGCCGGCCAGGCCGAATCCCTCGCCCCCGAAACCGGTATCGACGGCGTCTGCGCCAAACTCGACGCCCTTCTCTCCCCCGAGGAAAAGCAGTCGTTCCTCCTCCACGCCCTCCGGATCCGCCACGCCCTCCCCGGCGCCGGCCCGCGCGCCGACGCCCTCCTCGAACGCGTCGCCTCCGCCTTCCGCGCCCCCCCCGGCGAACTGGACGACGGGCACCGCTTCATCGCCGCCGGGCCCGACACCCCCGACTCCCCCGGCTGCCGCCGCTTCCACCGCGAGGGCTGGCGCGCGCAGGTCCTGATCCTCCACAGCCCCTGGACCGGACGCCTCTTCCTGCGCGTCCTCGAAGGATCCGTCACCCTCGACGACAACCCCGTCGGCCCCGGCCGCTTCTATCCCCTCGGCCCCGGCGCCATCCTGCGCGACGCTTCCGGACACGCGGCCTACCTCTGCGAAATCGAACGGATGTTCGCCCCCGCCGCCCCCCCCGCCCCCGTCGTCTTCGAGGCGCACGACGTCCGCTTCCTCTTCCCCGGCGGCGACCGCGGCATCCACGGCATCTCCTTCCGCGAAACCGGCGGGCGCCTCATCGGCGTCATGGGCGGCAGCGGCGTCGGCAAATCCACCCTCATCAACCTCCTCAACGGCAGCCTGCGCCCCCAGTCCGGCCGCGTCCTCCTCAACGGCATCGACCTCTACCAGCGCCCCGGCGACCTCGAAGGCGTCATCGGCTACATCCCCCAGGACGACCTCCTCTTTGAAGACCTCACCGTCCGCCAAAACCTCGACTACAACGCCCGCCTCTGCCTCGCCCATCTCTCCGCCGACCAGCGCCGCGACCGCGTCGACCGCATGCTCCGCGAACTCCACCAGGAGGACATCGCCCACTTGAAGGTCGGCGGCCCCCTCGCCAAAACCATCAGCGGCGGCCAGCGCAAGCGCCTCAACATCGCCCTCGAACTCATCCGCGAACCCGCCGTCCTCTTTGTCGACGAACCCACCTCCGGCCTCTCCTCCGCCGACTCCGACATCGTCATGGGCCTCCTCAAGGACCAGGCCGCCCGCGGCCGCCTCGTCATCGTCATCATCCACCAGCCCTCCTCCAACCTCTTCCGCCTCTTCGATTCCCTCTGGATCCTCGACCGCGGCGGCTACCCCGTCTACATGGGCCATCCCCTCGAAGCCGCCCGCCACTTCCGCGAAACCGCCCACCTCGCCGGCCCCGACCGCAGCGTCTGCCCCGAATGCGGCAACGTCAATCCCGAACAGATCTTCTCCATCATCGAGTCCAAGGACATCGACGCCGACGGACGCTTCACCCGCGAACGTCAATTCCCTCCCGAATTCTGGCACGCCGCATGGAAAGCCGCCGCTTCCGCGCCCGGCAGCGCCACCCCGCCCGCGCCTGCCACGCCGCCGCCCCGCAACCTGCACCGGCCCTCCTGGCCGCGGCAGCTCCGCATCTTCTTCTCGCGCACCTTCCGCGCCCGCGCCGCCAACCGCGCCTATCGCCTCGTCAACCTCCTCGAACCCCCGCTGCTGGCGGCCCTCACCGCCGGCCTCTGCCGCGCCGCCCCCGCCGGCACCTACACCCTCGGCGACAATCCCTATCTCCCCGTCTACTTCTTCATGGCCGTCATCGTCGCGATCTTCCTCGGCCTCAGCGTCAGCGCCGAGGAAATCGTCCGCGACCGCCGCGTCCTCCTGCGCGAACGCTTCCTCCACCTGAGCTGGAGCGCCTATTCCGGCGCCAAGATGCTCCACATCCTCCTGCTCGCCCTCCTGCAAACCGGACTGTGTGCCCTCCTTGGCACCGCCATTCTCGGCCTGCCGCACTTCTTCGTCCGCCTCTGGCTCGCGCTCTTTTCTTCCGCCGCCTTTGGCGGCATCCTCGGCCTCAACGTCTCCGCCCGCTTCAAGTCCGCCGTCACCGTCTACATCCTCCTGCCCCTGCTCCTGCTGCCCCAGATGCTCCTCGGCGGCCTCATCCTCTCCTACGACGACCTGCGCGACCGCGACGCCCCCCACGCCTGCCCGCCGTGGATCGGCGAACTCACCGCCTCCCGCTGGGCCTTTGAAGCCCTCGTCGTCGAACAGTTCCAAGCCAACGCCCTCCAGCGCCGCTTCCTCGGCATCGATCAGGACCTCTCGCGCCTCGACCACCTCGCCAACGACCGCATCCCCGCCCTCGTCGGCCGCCTGGACGCCCTCTACCTCGACACTACCCCGCCGCCTCGCCGCGATGAAATCCGCGGCCTCTTGGACCGCGAGCTGCGCACTCTCTCGCTCGCCACCGGCCAGCTCCCCGGCGCCGCCGCCGCGGCGGCGGCCCTTCGCCCTCCCGATCGAACCGGACTTGACGACCTCAAGGCCTCCCTCCGCCAACTCGCCCGCGATCTCCAGCCCCAGCGCCAGGATCTCCAGCGCCGGCGCAACGACCTCCACACCCGCCTCCTCGCCGACCTCGGCGAGGCCGGCCTCGCCGCCTTCGTCAAAACCCATACCAACCGCAAGATCATCGAACTCGTCCGCAACAAGAGCCAGCTCGCCGCCCTCCGCGACCAGGGCCAACGTTTCATCCAGCTCTCGGACCCCGTTTTCCAGACCCCCGAATCCCCGTGGGGCCGCGCCCCCTTCATGGCCGGCGCCAAGCGTCTCGGGCCGTTCACGCTGCGAACGTATCCCTTTGACATCGCCGTGCTCTGGCTGATGAATGCCGCCCTCGCCCTCCTCCTCGCCTCGCGCTTCGCCATGCCCCGGGACCGTTAACGCCCCGCCTGTTTCTCCGTTCCTTTCGTTTACAACCCGGTTTCATCGGGTTATTCTTGACCGTGGAGCCACGAAAACACCATGGGCCATTGGTTTCTAGATCCGCTACTGGCGGGACTGTCGATGGGACTGTTCTGCTGCCTCTCCTGCTATCCGTTTCTCGCCCCGGTCTTCGCCGCGGGCGACCGCAACCCGCGCGCCACCTTCTCGATGTGGATGCAGTTCATACTCGGCCGCCTGGCCGGTTACGTCCTGCTGGGCGCCGCCATGGGCGCCCTCGGGGAACGCTTCGGCAGCGTCGGCTTGGGCATCGCCTCCATCCTGGGCATGATGGCCATGGCCGGTCTCACCCTCGCCCGCGCCTTCCGCCCCGAACCGGCCGCTACCTGCCGGGCGGGCATCCGCCGCGTCGCGACCCTGCCGGCCCTGATGGGTTTCCTGATGGGCTTCCACGCCTGCCCGCCCGTCCTGATGTCGGCGGCCTACGTCTTCCACCTGCAAAGCATCCTCAAGGGCATGGCCTATTTTTTCGTCTTCTTCTGCGCTACCACCGTCTATCTGGTCCCGTTGTTCTTCGTCGGTCTCCTGGGCCGGATGCGGGAATTCCGCCTGGCGGCGCGCATCAGCGCCTTCCTGGTCGGCGCTCTGTTCCTGGTCCATGGCCTGTGGATGCTGAATCGCCAGATCCTGATCCTGAGGTAGCCCGTGAAAAAGGTCCTCGCCATCCTGTTTCTTCTCGCCGTCACCGGGCTCGCGGCTTTCCTGGTCTGGGCGCGCGTGCAAACCGTCCGCGCCGCCGCCCCGGCCCCGGCGCCGGAATCCCCCGCGGCCGCCGAAGGGCTTCACGAAGCCCGTTGGTACGAAGCCCTGGCCGGCGGCCTCGTCCACTGCCAGCTCTGCCCCAATTCCTGCCGCATCCCCGAAGGCCGGATCGGCCTCTGCCGCGTCCGCCAGAACATCGGAGGTCGGCTCTACTCGCTCTCCTACGGCCAGATCGCCGCCCAGCATGTCGACCCCGTCGAGAAAAAACCGTTCTTCCACGTCCTGCCCGGCACCCGGGCCTTCTCGCTGGCGACCCCCGGCTGCAACCTGCGCTGCCTGTTCTGCCAGAACTGGGAAATCTCCCAGGCCTTCCCATGGGAGGTCTCCACCCGCCCCACCGCGCCCGAAGAGGTCGTCGAAGCCGCCCTCGCCAGCGACTGCGCCTCCATCGCCTTCACCTACAGCGAACCGACCATCTTCTACGAATACATGCTCGACATCGCCCGGCTCGCGCGGCCCCGCGGCCTCAAGACCCTCGTCGTCAGCTCCGGCTACATCCAGCCCGGCCCCCTGAAGGAACTGCTGCCGTTCATCGATGCCTACAAGATCGATTTCAAGGCCTTCGATCCGGAATTCTACACCCGCCTCACCGGCGGCAGCCGCGACCCCGTCCTCGAAACCATGAAAACCATCCACGCCTCCGGAGTCTGGCTCGAGATCGTCAACCTGCTGGTGACGGACCAGAACGACGGCGAAGACCAGGTGCGCGCCCTGGCCCGCTGGGTGAAGGACAACCTCGGCCCCGACGTGCCGCTGCACTTCTCGCGCTTCCATCCCATGCACAAGCTCTCCAACCTTCCCCCCACGCCCATCGACCGCGTCGTCCGCGCCCGCGAAATCGCCCTCGAGGAAGGCCTCCACTACGTCTATACCGGCAACATCCCGTTCGCCGCCGGCGATTCCACCTACTCCCCCCAAACCGGACAGAAACTGGTCGAGCGCCGCGGGTATTTTGTCGTGACCAACCATCTGGTCGACGGCGTCGCCCCGAACGGCGAATCCATCCCCGGAATCTGGAAATAGGAGGCCCCCCCATGAAACCGTCCTTGGCCATCTTGTTGCCCCTTCTGCTGGCGGCGATGGGCTTCTCCTGCGCCCCCGAACCCGCCACCGGCGGCCCGGTCCGCCCCCCCGCCGTCGCGGGGTCCTTCTACCCTGGCAACCCCAACGAACTCCGCACGATGGTGGACACGTTCCTGGCCGATGCCGCCTCGCCGTCCGTCGAAGGCGCCCTGCGCGTGCTGATCGTTCCCCACGCCGGCTACGTCTATTCCGGCGCCGTCGCGGCGCACGCCTTCAAGCTGCTCCCCGGACAATCCATCCGGACGGTCGTGCTGCTCGGCAACAGCCACCGCGCCGGCTATCCCGCCGCCGCCGTCTGGCCCAAGGGCGCCTTCCGCACCCCGCTGGGCGACATCCCCATCAACGAGGATTTCGCCGCGCGCCTCCTCGCCTCCGGTCCGCCTTTTGTCGCCAATGAAGGCCCGCATGCGCAAGAACACTCGCTCGAAGTCGAACTCCCCTTCCTGCAGCGGACCCTCGGCGAGTTCCAACTGGTCCCCATCCTGCTCGGTACCGAAAATCTCGCCACGGCTCAGGCCGTCGGCGCCGCCCTGGCCGCCGCGGCCGACAACGAAACCCTGGTCATCGCCAGCACCGACCTTTCCCACTACCCCGCCTATCCCAACGCCTGCGCCCTCGACGATCGGACCCTCCACGCCATCCTGGCCGGCGACCCCGCCCAGTTCGAATCGACCCTGCGCCAAATCGAAACCCGGCCCGTTCCCCAAACCGACACCCTCATCTGCGGCGAGGGCGCCGTCAAAGCCACCCTCGCCTATGCCCGCCAGATCGGCGCCACCCGCGGCACCCTGCTCAAATACGCCAACTCCGGCGATACCGCCGGCACCAAGGACCGCGTGGTCGGCTATGCCGCCCTCGCCTTCACCGGCGGCGAACTGCCGCCCCCCCACCCCGACCAGGAGACCCCAATGAACCCGGACGAAAATGAATTCACCCCCGCCGAACGCCAGGCCCTGCTGGATCTCGCGCGCCTGACCGTCGAAACCGTCGCCACCTCCCGCCAGCGCCCGGCCTGGACCAACCCCCTGCCCGGCCTCGAACGGAAACGCGGCGCCTTCGTGACCCTCCGGAAAAACGGACACCTGCGCGGCTGCATCGGCCATTTCGATGCGAACATGCCCATCCACCAGACCGTCATCGAAATGGCCATCGCCGCCGCCACTCAGGACCACCGCTTTCCACCGGTCTCCGCCTCCGAACTTTCCGAACTCGATTACGAAATCTCCGTCCTGAGCCCTCTGCGCAAGATCGACGACTGGCGGCAAATCCAGCTCGGCAAACACGGCGTCCAGGTGGCCCGCGGCTTCCGACGCGGCGTCTTCCTGCCGCAAGTCGCCACCGAAACCGGCTGGAACCTCGACCAGTTCATGGGCGAATTGTGCTCCCAAAAGGCCGGCCTTGCCCCCGACGCCTGGAAAGACCCCAAAACCGACCTCTACGTGTTCACCGCGGAAATCTTCAGCGACCACGAGTAGCCGGACACCTATCGCCTTTCCAATACACATGTAGCGATCCAACAGCCCGGCTCGGCAGGGACGCCTCGCCCTACCATCAGACAGATGAGGCAGGTCTTGGGTAGGGCGAACCCTCCGGGTGAGCCGGGAGGATGGATTCATCCACGCAACATCATTTACGAATAGCTCTCGCGCACACCCCCGCCACCAGCACGTTCAGCCCCGCCAGCGAAACCAGCGTCGCCCCCGCCCCCAGCACCGGCAACGCCCACAGGCCGATCAACAGCGCCCCCAGGCAGGAACCCAGCAGATCCACGCCGTACACCCGCCCCGCCCGGCCCTCCCGCCCGGCCCCGGCCAGATACGCCCGGTTCGCCAGCGGAAATTCCATCCCCACCAGCCCGCCAATCCCCACGGCCATGGCGAAAAAGCCTCCCTCCACCCCAATAGTCGCACCCACCCCAAGCGTCTGGTTCCATCCCATCCAGCCCGCCAGCAACACGGCATACACGG
>CAYODC010000092.1:3224-7829 GCA_964402575.1 uncultured Verrucomicrobiota bacterium | reverse complement strand
AGGCGGCCTGATCGATCCGCCAGCAAAAACAGGCTTTTTCAGCACCGACTAATTCATTAATATTTCGGGATCTTCGACATTACCCAGCGTTCGGGTCATCAGAGAACGAACTTCCAACAGCGCATCCATGTGGCCGGAAGCAATCAACTCCTGGCACCATAGAAGCTGGGCCTGCAGACGGAAGCGGACCGGCGTTGATGCCTCTTCGAAGAATTGGCGGAACAGTACGGCCGCCGCGCCATGGTCACCCAGCAGGCTTTCCATACGGGCCAATGCCCAAATAGATTTTCCCCATATCTTCTGATCCCTCGCCACCCTTTGGATGTTGGCCTGCAGGATCGATCTTGCAAGATCATGGCGCTTGGCCATCATACAGGACAGTGCCAAGCTGTGTGCTGCCATAAACGAATATTCTTTCCCATACAGGTCGCCAGCTTTGGACAACAACTGGGAGATATTGATTTGTTCTCCTTCCCTCAAACTACTTTGAACCAGTTCTTTGGCTGCTGACAACCACTCGTTTGGACTCAGGCCCGGCGATTTTAGCAATCGCTCCGCCGCTGTCTTTCTTTCCGTTGTATTGCCTAGCTTTCGCTTTTCTGAAGCCAGAATTAACTTTCGGATTTCAACTTCTATTATCGGGAAATGTGCTCCCTCGCGACTTGACCATTGCTCTGTAATCTCACGCCACTGGTACATGTCACTTTTTCGCAGTTCACGCACAATGGTTAAAATTGTCCTTGCCCTGAGCCCGGCCGGGGCAACACACAATCCATTTATTAAACGATCACTGATTCGTCTTTCGGGCAATTGACGACCGGCAGCGATTAGTGTTATCCAAGAAGACAATGTCTTGGCCTTAAAACCGCCCCGGCGAATGGCGTCAACCGAGATGTTTCTGGCTTTGCCGTACTCACCCTTTGCCAACGCAATTTGTGCCAAACCTTGACGAGCCCGATTGGCCCCGCCTTTGCAACTTTGGATAGCCTTTTCAAATAATTCTTCCGCCGCTTCCGGTTCTCCCTCTTGGAGAAATAAATACCCCATTCGCGTGGCCACCACGCTGACTCGCGGTGGCACCCATGGGACCAATACGGTTCCTTTTTTATGGAATTCTTTATTTGCCGCACTAACTTTATCGTTAAATTGCGACATTTTGGCTTCGGCCACCGCCACCGCATGGCGAGCCATGATGACGGCCTGATCCACTTGGGGTACTTTCAGCAATGCCCGCACCTGCCCGATATGGGCCCGTAACCATAAGGTAGGATGGCTCACGCTCCTGGAACCTGCCTGTAAATGAATATGAGCAGCTTCACGGAAACGGCCGCGCTTGAACTCGCTATCCGCCACCAGCGATAATACCTGTGCCTGCTCTGGGCCCGTCGCAGAGGAGGCAGCTAAAGCTGCATTAGCCTTTGCCAAACCCAAAGCGAATTTTCTTTTCTGAAAATCCTCGCCAATTTGACGAAGTATCGCAGTTCTCTGTGACTTATCTTGTGGAGTTTGACGCTGCCGTTTGCGGAATTTATTCCTGCCAGTGTGCATACCCTAGCCACTCCATTTGTCAGCATGATCTGAAAAAAAAAGGCGCGGGAAAGTGTCTTTAAACGGTTATCTTTCCCTGCCAGTGTCCATGGGCCACTCACTCTACTGATCGTGGCTAGCCCAAAGACAAAATCATTCAATTTTCATTCCTCGTATATTTCTATATTCATTCCGCGCGATGCCGACCCGCGCATGGCATCTGCTGCGGTGGCAAAACGAGCACGCTTAACATAAGCTCTTTGGGCGGGGGACAAATGCCCGAGGGGAGTAAGCGAGCGAATCCGGACCCGCTTCTCGCGCCGCCGACTCGGACCACCACTCCCCAGCGCAGGCAATGCTGCTGCCAGCATGGTGACTCCAGCGGTCTGCAAAAATTGTCTGCGGCTGATCGCTTTCATTTGTCATCATCCTCCATATAGCCAATTTCTGGTGCAAGTTATTTTGGGTTCAATTATCATTCCATACATATTAAGATTTCATCATTTCCTTGATCATCTTTTAATTTGCTTTTTAAACCGTTCCCATGCTGAATCGCATATTCGACGGCATGACGGCATTCCACACCATCATCAAGCATGTTTGGCCATTTTTTGTCGTCATGGTCTTTTTCGCGACGCTCGCCCAAGGCGATACCATCGGATTTTTCTATGCCTTGGATGCCGATTTGCAGGCATTGAAAACCCAAGCCAGGGAAATGGGTCAGGCCATCCGCGTGGGGTCACGCTCGATACAGCGTCTCCAACTGGACACCCACACCATCTATGCGGTCAAGATGGGTTCCGGCACGGTGGAAACAGCTGCCTCCGCCCAGGCGCTGCTGTCGCGGTTCCGCTGCGACTGGGCGTTCTCCATCGGTCCGGCGGGGGCGTTAAGCGATGACATGGAGGCCCACCAATGGCACCGGGCGGGTCAAGTGACGGCCTGGCAGACCGGCAATCCGGACAAGACATGGAGCACGGATTGGGCCTGCTTCCCGGTAAAGGACTTGCCCCCGCCCCTGCAGACAACATCCACCATTGCGATTGCCTCCGGCGAGCAGTTCATCGCCACGGCCGGCGAGCGCGACCGCTTGCAGGCCATGACGCAAGCGGATGCCGTGGACATGAACAGCTTTGGGCTGGCGCTCGTGTGCGCGGACCATGGCGTACCGCTGTTTTCATGGAAAATCTTCAGCGACCGGGCCGACGAGAATGCGTCGGAAACCTTCCGTACTTTCGTCTGCACGTATGCGGGCGAAGGTGGCAAGGCGCTGGCGGACATCATCCAGGCCCTTCCGGCCAATCCCAACGACCCCGCCTCGTATCCCGCCATCCGCAAACTGCTACTCGAGACTCCGCAGCAGGATGACAACGCGCCAGTCTTCAAGTCACCGACAACCAAGCCATAACCGCATTCCGCATTCCCTGGAAAGGGTGCCAGATCTCGATGCCCCCCATGACATTGAAGTAAAACGGGGGGGCGGCCTTCACCGGGCATGCCTCACCCCGCCTGGATGCTCCTCCAGGCGCGCGATGAACTCCCCCTCCGTGAGGACGGGAACCCCGAGCTGCCGAGCCTTCTCCAACTTGCTGCCTGCCTCCGCCCCCGCCACCACCAGGCTTGTCGTCTTGCCCACCGTCCCCACCACCATCGCTCCCCGCCGGCGCAATTCCTCCTGCGCCGCCTCGCGCGTGAATTGTTCAAGCGTACCCGTCAACACCACCCGCTTGCCGAAGAAATATCCGTCCCGGTTGGCCTGCTCGGCCGCCCGCTCCACCCGGTCGAACCGCACTCCCGCCCCCCGCAGCTTTCCGATCACCTCCGCATTGCGCGGATTCCCGAAAAACTCCCGCACGCTTTCGGCCACCACCCCGCCCACGTCGCGCACTTTCGCCAGCGCATCGGCATCCGCCGCCATCAGCGCATCCAGCGATCCCAGTTCCCCCGCCAGCGACCGCGCCAGCCCCTCGCCCACATTCGGAATGCCCAGCCCGTGGATCAACCGCCACAGCTCATTGCTCTTGCTCGCCTCGATCGCCGCGCACAGCTTCGTCGCCAATTTCAGCGACTGCTTCTTTGAATCCTCCGCCCGGTTCGGCCGACGCAGTTCGATCGCCTCCGGCGTCAGCGCGTACAAATCCGCCACATCGCGCACCGCCGGCGGCAGAACCCGCTCTTCCGTCCGGGCCCCGAACAGTCCGTCATCCACCGCCTCCCGGACGGTGCGCTCCGCCGTCAGGGCCTCGATCATCGCCTCCCCGATTCCGTCGATGTTCATTGCCTTGCGCGACACAAAATGTTCGAGGCGCCCGCGGATCTGGGCGGGACACGCCAGGTTCTCGCAGCGCCACGCCGCCGCCGCCGGATCGCGCGCAATCCCCCCCCCGCAGGCCGGACAGACTCCGCCCGCATGCGCGAACAGATTGAAGGACGCCGTCCCCGGCGGCCGTTTCCCGGCCACCACCGCCACCACCGCCGGTATCACCTCCCCGGCCTTTTCGATCACCACCGTGTCGCCGACCCGGATATCCTTGCGGCGCACCTCGTCCTCGTTGTGCAGCGTCGCGCGCGAAATCGTGGAGCCGGCCAGCTCCACCGGCGCCAGCTCCGCCACCGGCGTCAGCACTCCCGTGCGCCCCACCTGCAGCGTGATGCCCTTCAGCACCGTCTGCGCCTGCTCGTGCGAATACTTGTAGGCCATGGCATAGCGCGGTGCCTTGGCCGTCGCGCCCAACTGCCGCCACAAGGCCAGGCGGTTCACCTTCACCACCGCCCCGTCCATCTCGTATTCCAGCTCCCCTTCCCGCCGCTGCAATTCCGCCGCCCGCGCAATCACCTCGTCGATCCCCCGGCACTCCCACCACAGCTTGGCCACCGGAAACCCCAGCTTCGCCAGCCCCCGCAGCACCTCCGCCTGTTCGGAAAACTCCAGCCCCTCCAGCGCCCCCGTCGCATACAGCACCGCCGACAGCGGCCGTTGCGCCACCACCCGCGAATCCAGTTGCTTCAGCGATCCCGCCGTCGCGTTGCGTGGATTCGCGAACAGCGGCTCCCCCGCCCGTTCCCGCTCCGCGTTCA
>CAYODC010000092.1:1598-3214 GCA_964402575.1 uncultured Verrucomicrobiota bacterium | reverse complement strand
CTGCGCGAACGCCGCCCGGCCCAGATATGCCTCGCCCCGCACCTCCACCACCGGCGCTTCCGTCGAAATCCGCAGCGGAATCGCCCGGATCGTTTTCGCGTTGGCCGTGATGTCGTCGCCCGTCTTGCCATCCCCCCGCGTCGCCGCCAGCGCCAGCACCCCGCGTTCGTAGCGCAGGCTGATCGACACGCCGTCCACCTTCGGTTCGATCACGTAATCCACCGACTCCACCCCCAGAGCCTTGCGGATCCGCCCGTCGAACTCCCGCATCTCCTCGATGCTATACGTGTTGTCCAACGACATCATCGGCACCGCGTGCCGGACCTGTGCAAAGCCTGTGATTGGCGCTCCCCCCACCCGCTGCGTGGGCGAATCCGCCGCCGCCAGCTCCGGATGCGCCGCCTCGATCTCCTGCAGCTCGCGCATCAGCCCATCAAACTCCCGGTCGGAGATCTCCGGAGCCGCCTCCACGTAATACAGGCGGTTGTGGCGCTCCAGCTCCGCGCGCAGAAACTCCGCTCGCTTCCTCATCGCCGGCAGGCTCTCCGGAAACTCTTCCATGCCCCTATTCTTATCCCATCCCCTTCCCCCATCCAAGACTTTCTGGCTTCACGGACGCCCACCCCGTGGCGTTCTCTGCGCCTTTGCGTGAAACCCATCCCCGCCCTTGGCGTCAAGGGGCCGATTCTTCCCCGGTTCACCGGAACCCGGAATAGAGGACCCGCGGACTCTTGACCAGCAGCCGCAACACCATCCCGGCTGCGCACAGATAATGCCCGGCCCAGACCTGCTCGCATACCCGGTAGCGCATAACGGCTTCCGGCGAAAACCGCCGAATGGCCTGCTGCGCCTCCTCTCGGGAAAAGAAATCCGCGTGCTTGGCGGCAATCCTCCGCATCAATTCCTGCTTGCGGCCGGCTTCCGACGTGGCGTCCGTCATGCTCCCCCGGTGAACCCGGTAATGCAGGGGGCTCCCCTTCATCCGCATGCCCACGTAGCCGTTCTTGGACAGCGTCAGAAAGAAATCATAATCCCCCCACCCGTCGTTGAACGCCGGATCAAATCCGTAGCGCCGGGCCACTTCCGTGCGGATCAGGGAATTCATGTCGACAAAGTTTCCCGACTTGAACCGGATCACATCGAATTCCGGCGCCGGATCCGCCCGGTCGTAATCCCCGAACAACCTTCGGTCCGGATAGATGAACGCCAATCGTTCCTGGTTGCGGTTTTTTTCCGCCGCCGCCCACGCCTTCTCCAGGAAATCGGGCTCGATCCAGTTGTCGGCGTCGAGGTTCAAAAACCACTCGCCCTTCAATTCCCCCAGCATCGCCTGCCGCAGCGCATAGACTCCCCGGTGCTCGAAACGGCCATAGCGAACGGCGGATCCGTATCGGGCCGCGACCTCCGCCGTGTTGTCCGTGCTTCCATCGTCGGCCACGATGAGCTCCAGCGGACGGACCGTCTGGCCCAGCACGCTATCGATGGCCTGCGGAAGATAATGCGCGTAGTTGTAGCAAGGAATCACCACCGACACCGGCAAAACCGGTCCCGATGCCGGGCCCCGGGGGGAGCACTCCTTGCCCGTCGCCCTCTCCCGTCCCATCTCTTTCACACAC
>CAYODC010000092.1:0-1588 GCA_964402575.1 uncultured Verrucomicrobiota bacterium | reverse complement strand
ATCGCCATGGATAAACACTATCAGCCCCCCCCGCTTTCCGCAAGTTCCGCATCCTCCATTCCAGTCGTTTTTCGTTGACTTTTCCCATACGCCGGATATCTTAATAATATCCTAATACAGGTGGCCCAATGAAGTTCCAATCGGCATGGTGGATCTGGTTTCTGGCCGGCGCGGCCTGCGCCTTGGCCCAAGGCCCCTCTCCCTCCCAACCCGCCCCCCTGACCGTCCAGCAAGGCCTCTCCGGCCGCCCGCCTTCCTTCCTCTATTCCTCGTGGCCGGCCAACTCCGACCAGGTCCAGATCGAAGTCCTTCTCCAAACCGCCACCGGCTACAAACCCTCCGCCCGCGTTTTCGTCGACGCCTCCACCTGTTTCTTGAATCCCGTCGTGATCGGCGGGCGCAATCATACCGAAGTCTTTCTGCGCGGCACCGGCCTCACCGGCTTCATGTTATTCTACCAGGCCGGCACCTACAAGGTCCACTGGCGTGGCTACAACGACGCGTACGGCTTCGGCCCCTGGTCGGACTTCACCTCCTTCTCCCGTTCCTTCCCCTCCCGCACCCTCACCCGCATCACCCGCGGACCGTCCACCGTCACCGCCAACACCGACCTGTCCTTCACCTGGACCAACGATTTCGCCGACGAGGTCTATTCCCTCCAAATCATCTCCGGCCGCCGCGCCGTCCGCAATGTCTACGGACGCGGCTCGTTCCGCCACGGCTGGATGTACGAGGGTTCCTGCACCTATCAGGACCGCCCCGCCACACCCGACGACGAACTGCCCAACGGCCCCTACACCTTCAAGGTCCGCGCCTGGTGCCCCATCCGGCGAATCTGGTCGGCCTGGGCCCAGAAATCCTTCACCGTCGCCCGCACCATCCCCCGCCTCCCCTCCATCATGGTCACCCAGCGCGGCACCGGCCGCATCCCCGCCCTCTGGACCCTCTTCGACATCCGCCGGCTGGTCAATGGCCGCCAGCAGCGGGTCATGCTCAAATGGGTCTCCCGCTACGACCTCGCCCAGAACGGCGCCGGCAAGGGAACCAACCCCAGCGATATCTACCTGCGCGCCGAAAACATCTTCTCCGACCTCCCCCCCGGCACCTATGTCTGGCGCGTCAAGGCCCACGGCGGCCATTCCCAGTGGTGGGACGGCTCCCGACGCACCAACTTCGCCCGCTGGACCGCCTTCCGCACCAACCGCTTATACGCCGCCGGCCCCCTCGCCAAGCCCCGCACCAATTCCATGAGCCTGCGCAACGGCTCCGTTCGCTACGACGGCCATTGGTACGCCGCCGATCCCGCCAAACCCGAATACCTCACCTGGTCCAACGATTCCTGGCGCACCGAAGGCAAGCTGGTCTGGACCACCATCCCCAACGCCTTCGCCTACAACGTGCAAATCTTCCGCAACAACCAGTGGTACAAATCCTATTACAACCTCGATCCCCGCATCCACAACTGCACCCTGAGCCGCTCGGGACGCTCCATCCTCTTCACCCGGGAACGGTTCCCTGCCGGCACTTACCAGTTCCGCATCCAAGGCGTCAACCGCGCCAACCCTTCTTCCCAACGATTGTCCCCGTG
>CAYODC010000091.1:0-8060 GCA_964402575.1 uncultured Verrucomicrobiota bacterium | reverse complement strand
CTCCACGCTGACATACTCGTCCTTCATCTGTGCGGCCAGCTTCGCGGCCGCCTCCAGCGTCGTCTGCAGATCCCGCGATCCCCCCCGGCTGATCCCCTCGCCCTCCACTTGCGGCCGCGACCGCAACTGGCGCTCCAGCACATCGCCGAACAATTCCGCCTTGACCCCGATCTTCTCCAGAATCGATGGCACCACGCCGCCCTCCTGGCGCACCAGCGCCAGCGCCAGGTGAAGCGTGTCCACCTCCCCGTGGCGATGCTCCTCGGCAAGGCGCTGCGCATCCCGCAAGGCTTCCTGGGTCTTGGTCGTCCATCGGTCCATGCTCATGACTTCCACTTTCCTTTCCGTCGCCCATCTTAGTGCACCGGCGGCCAAACATCAAATCCCCCCTTCCGCCCGCCCGCTTCCGAAAGAACGAAAAAGAACCGATTGCAACCCGGACGGAGGAATGCCATTATTAAGAAATGATTCAGCCTGTTGGCCCTTTCCGGCGGAGACACACGTGACGACAGGAACCACCATGACAACCGCGCCAACCGCTCTTTGGCGCATGGCCCTGGCCTTGCTCTGCACCCTGCTGCTCGGCTCCGCCTTCACGGCCTGGGCGATCTTCCGCGCCGACCACTTGGAGCGCGAAGCCCTCCTGCAGCAAACCTATCTGGTCGCACAGTCCATCTCCCCCGAAACGGTCAGGACCCTGGATGGCAACCTCTCCGACAACGACAAACCCACCTACCACCGCCTCAAAACGCAGCTCATGGCGGCCGTGCAAATCGATCCGGACTGGGAATGGATCTACCTGATGGACAAGAATCCCGAAGGCCAAATCCTGTTCCAGGTCGACTCCGAAGCCTACGATGCCCCCGACCCCTCCCCCCCGGGCCAAATCTACGGCGAAGCCACAGACATCCTCCACGGCGTGTTCGTGCGCCGCCTGGCCGCCACGGAAGGCCCCGTCCCCGACCGCTGGGGAACCTGGGTCAGCGCCTTCGTCCCCCTGGAAGACCCCCGCTCCGGCGAACTCCTCTCTGTCCTGGGCATCGACATCGAAGCCGGTCGGTGGCGCGCCACCATCCTCCGCGCCGGCCTCTGGCCCGCCGTGTTCACGTTGGCACTGATGGGCATCTTGATCGCCGGATTCATGGTCCGCCGCCCCAACTCCAGCGATAGCCAGACCGGGCGCTGGCGCCACAAGGAAGCCATCCTCTCGCTGGCCACGGGCGTCGTCCTGACCGCGGCCGGCGTCTGGCTGGCGGCCGCCATCGAATCGACGCACTTGACGGAAGCCTTCCACTCGCTGGCCGGCATGCGAACGGCCCATGTGCTGGAGGCCTTCCGCAACCTGCAGGATTCCGACATCGAAGGACTGTCCATGTTCTTCGAAAGCAGCGAAAATGTCAGCCTGGACGAATTCCACCGCTATGCCTCGCATTTGGGCCAAACCCCCGAAGTCAGGGCTTGGGGCTGGATCCCCCACCTGCCCGGCGCCGGACGGGAGGCCTTCGAACAGGCCATGCGCACCTCCCACTCCCCGGATTTCCAGATCTGGGAAAAGGGCCCCGACGGTCAACGCATCCCCGCCGCCCCGCGCAACCAATATCTCCCCATCCAATTCCTGGAACCTATCCCGGACCAACCGGACATCGACCTTGGATTCGATGGCATGTCGGTGGAATCCATCCGCGCCGCCCTCGAGGAAAGTGCCCGCACCCGCCTCGCCACGTCCGTGGACCTCACGGCGCTCGATGCCGAACCCGCCTCTTCCTCCATCCTGATTGCCCGCGCCGCTTTCCACCCCTCTCCCCAGGGTAAACTCCTCGGCTATGTCGTGGCCGTGGTCGATCCTGCCCTTCTCCTTCGCGCCGCGATCCGCGCCCATTTGGATGGCCATCCATTCATCGATCTGGACCTGATCCGCCTCCGCAGCAATGAGGCGCCCGCCCCCATCGCCTCCATCCGCACCGGAACCCCCATCCATCCGCGCCTGCGGCAGGATCAACTGCTCCGCCCCATCCTGGCCTTCGGGGAAACGTTCGCGGTGGCCACTCGGCCCACGGCGGAATTCCGCAAAGCCCATGCCCGGCATTTGGGCTGGATCCTGCTCTTCGCCGGCCTGGCCGTCTCCCTCGCCACCACCCTCGTCATCCACGATGTCTCCCACCGGCGCGAAGATCTGGCCCGCCTGGTCGATTCCCGCACCCGGGACCTCGCCACCAGCATCCTGCGCTACAACCAGCTCGCCCACCACAACCGCACCATCACCTGGGAGGTCGACGAAAACGGACTCTTCACCAGCGTCAGCGACGTCGCCGCCGCCGTCTGCGGCTTTTCCCCGCAGGACCTGGTCCGGAAAAAACATTTCTATGACTTGCACCCCGAGGAGAACCGCGAAGAATTCCAGCGCCACGTGCTGGACACCTTCCGCCAGCGCCAACCCGGCCTCGACCTGATCCATCCCGTGGTCACCCGCTCCGGCGAAACCCTCTGGATGTCCACCAACGGCCTGCCCATCCTCAATGCCCAACAGCAATTCCTGGGCTACCAGGGCACCTCCACCGACATCACGGCCCGCATGCGCGCCGAGGATGCCCTCCGCGACAGCGAACGCAAATTCCGCATGCTGACCGAAAGCATGAAAGACGTGGTCTGGACGCTCGACATCGAAACCTTCCGCTTCCTCTATGTGAGCCCCGCCGCCGAAAAACTCCTGGGAATGCCCCGGGACGCCATCCTGAGCCGTTCCATCTTCGAAACCCTTCTGCCCGCCCGGCGGAATGACCTCGAACGGCTCTTGCGGCAACGCACCGACCAGCTCCGCCGAGGCGAACTGTCCACCGACCAGTTCTTCATCAACCAAATCGACCATCTCCACGCCAACGGCTCCGTGATCCACACCGAGGTCATTACCCGCTACTGGAAAGACGATCGCACCGGCAGGCTCGAACTCCAAGGCGTCAGCCGCGACATCACCGAACGCATCCGCGCCGAGCACATCCGCGAAATGAGCGTCCAGACGCTGCAGATCCTCAATCAGCCCGATGACCTGAACACCCTCATCAACCGCCTCGCCGGCATGTTCAAGGATCACACCGGCCTGGATGCCGTCGGCATCCGCCTCCAAACCGGCCATGACGAGCCCTGTGTCGCGCAACACGGCTTCTCCTGCCACCACATGCAGCAGCACGACCTGCTGGCCCGCGACGCTCAGGGCCGTGTCTTTCCCAGCGCCCAGGGCCGCCTGACGTTGCCATGCGCCTGCGGACTGGCCTTGCCCGGCAACACCGACCCGCAGGACCCGCTCTTCACCAGCGGCGGAAGCTGCTGGACCAACGATGCCTCCACCCTGCCGCCCCCCCCCGCCACCGCACCGGCCGGCTACCCCTGCCTTGAATCGGGGTTCGCCTCCATCGCCCTCGTCCCCATCCTGGCCCGGGGCGAAATCGTCGGCCTGCTCCAGTTCAACGACCGCCGCCCAAACCAGTTCTCCCGCGAAATCATCCAAACCCTCGAAGACATCGCCGCCCACATCGGCGATGCCATCCTGCGCAAGCGCGCCGAACACGACTACCGCATCCTTTTCCACGAAATGCTCGAGGGGTTCTCCGTCCACGAAATCATCTGCGACCCCCAGGGCCGGCCGGTCGACTACCGCTTCCTCGCCATCAACCCCGCCTTCGAACGAATGACCGGCCTCAAGGCCGCCGACGTCCTCGGCAAAACCGTCCTCGAAGTCCTTCCCCAGACCGAACCGAGCTGGATCGAAACCTACGGGCAAGTGGCCCTCACCGGTTCCCCCACCTTCTTCCAGCAGTACTCCGCCGCCCTCGACAAGCATTTCGAAGTCGCCGCCTTCCGCCCCGCCCCCCACCAGTTCGCCTGCATCTTCAGCGATATCACCGAACGCGTGAAGGCCGAGGCCGAACTGCGCGAAAGCCGCCGCCAATACGCCTCGCTCATGGCCAACCTGCCCGGCATGGCCTACCGCTGCCAGAACGACCGCAACTGGACGATGGATTTCGTCAGCGAGGGCTCCCGCGAATTGACGGGCTACTCCCCCGAAGACCTCGTCGGCAACCAGGCCCTCTCCTTCAACAACCTGATCTGCCCCCACCACCGCGAGCGGGTTTGGCAGAAATGGCAGGACGTCCTCCAGGTCCGCGGCCGCTTCGAGGACGAATACGAAATCACCACCCGCGACGGCCAGGTCAAATGGGTCTGGGAACAGGGCGAAGGCGTTTTCGGCGAGGATGGACGCATCCTGGCCCTCGAGGGATTCATCTCCGACATCGACGAACGCAAACGCGCCGGCCTGGAACGCGAACGCCTCGTGGCCGCCATCGAACAGTCCGGCGAAACCGTGGTCATCACCGATGCCGCCGGATCCATCCTCTATGTCAACGCCGCATTCGAAAAAATCACCGGATACTCCCGCGCAGAAGCCATCGGCCAGAATCCCAAGATCCTCAGCAGCGGCCAGCACGACCGGGAATTCTACCGCCAAATGTGGAACACGCTCATGGCCGGTCAGCCCTGGGAAGGCCAGATCGTCAACCGCCGCAAGGACGGCAGCCTCTATACCGAGATGGCCGCCATCTCCCCCGTGCGCGACCCCTCCGGACGCATTGTCCACTTCGTGGCTGTCAAGCGCGACATCACCCAGCAGCTCCACAACCTTGAGGAAAAGGAACACCTCCAGTCCCAGCTCCTCCAGGCCCAGAAAATGGAATCCATCGGCCGCCTCGCCGGCGGCATCGCCCACGATTTCAACAACATGCTCCAGTCCATCCTCGGCTACACCGAAATGGCCCTCGACCAGGTCCCCCCCGACCAGCCCCTCCATTCCGACCTCGTCGAAATCCAGAAGGCCGCCCAGCGCTCCTCCGCCCTCACCCGCCAGCTCCAGGCCTTCGCCCGCAAGCAAAACGTCGCCCCGCGCCTGATCGACCTCAATTCGGCCATCGACGGCATGACGTCCATGCTCCGCCCCCTGATCCCGGAAGGCATCGCGCTGGGCTGGAAACCCGGCCCGGATCTCGGGCAGATCAAGATCGACCCCAGCCAGCTCGACCGCCTCGTCACCAACCTGTGCATCAACGCCCGCGACGCCATCGGGCCTTCCGGACACATCGACATCGAAACCCAGCGGACCTCCGTCGACCGCCTCCGCCACAACCTGCACGGCGATATCGAACCGGGGGAATATATCGTGCTCTCCATCCGGGACGATGGCTGCGGAATGGCCCCTGATGTCATCCAGCACATCTTCGAACCTTTCTTCACCACCAAGGGATCCGGCAAGGGCACCGGCCTCGGCCTCGCCACCGTCTACGGCATCGTGCAGCAAAGCGGCGGCATCCTCCAGGTGGACTCCCAGCCCGGCAACGGCACCACCTTCCGGATCTTCTTTCCCCGCCAGACCGGCGCCACCACCGATCTCCCCCCCTCCGAGGAAACCCCTTCGCTCGCCACCCGCGGCACCGAAACCATCCTCATCGTCGAAGATGAAGAAACCCTCCTGCAAACCGCCAGCCGCATGCTCACCTCCATGGGCTATCAGGTCCTCGCCACCCTGTCCCCCCAGGAAGCGCTGAAGATCGTCGACGACTGCAACGGCGCCATCGATCTGGTGCTCAGCGATGTCATCATGCCCGGCCTGACGGGCCCCGCCATGGTGCAAACCATGCTGGAACGCCATCCGAACATCAAATGCCTCTTCATGTCCGGCTACACCGCCAACCTCATCGCTCAGGAAGGCATCCGGGCCGACAGCGTCAACTACCTGCCCAAGCCGTTTTCAAGGAATACCCTCGCCCAGAAGGTGCGCGACGTCCTGGACCGGAAAACCTGACCCCACCCCCCCCCGCTTGTATCCGTTCAGGCCGGGTGAACCGGCGGGCGCAGCACGGGCACTCCCTCGCCCGCCAGATACGCCTTGACCTGCTGCACCGTGAAGGTGCCGAAGTGGAAAACGCTCGCCGCCAGCAGCGTGCTCGCATGGCCTTCCTTCACCGCCTCCAGAAAATGGATCAGCTTGCCCGCCCCCCCGCTGGCCACCGTGGGCAGTTGCGTCCCGTCGGCGATCCCCCGGATCAATTCCAGGTCGTAGCCCCGCTTCGACCCGTCGCCAATCTTGCTGGTCGGCAGCATCTCCCCCACGCCCAGGTCCGCCATCTTCCGGGCGAATTCCACCGCATCCACCCCCGTCGGCGTCCGTCCCCCGTCAATGTACACCTCGCGCTGCGAGGGCAGCTTCTCGTTGATGTCCGCGTCGATGGCCGCGACGATCGTCGCCCCGCCGAACCGCCGAACCGCCTCCGCCACAAAACCGGCATCGCGAAACGCGGCCGAGGAAATGCTGACCTTCTTTGCCCCGGCCTCCAGCGCCGCCTCCACATCGGCTAGGCTCCGGATGCCTCCCCCCAGCGTCACCGGAATCTTCACCGCCGCCGCCACGCGGCGCAGCACGTCAAAAACCGTCCGGCGGTTCTCCACCGTCGCGGTGATGTCCAGGAATCCCAGCGCATCCGCTCCCGACGCCTCGTAGGCCTGGGCACAGGCCACCGGATCGCCCGCGTCGATCAGGTCGATGAAATGAATCCCCTTCACCACCCGGCCACCCCGGATGTCTAAACAGGGCATGATGCGAACCGGAACCTGGATGGAATCAATTGTTTTCATGATGGACGCACATCGTATCAGGAGCCCCCCTCCCGCGCAAGCCGCGCCCCCCACGGCAAACCGGCATCAACGCTCCCGGTACAACACCCGCATCTGGACGTTGGAATGCACGGCCAGGAATTGCCTCATCACGTTCCGGCAACTCGCGCAAGGATACAAATCCGTGTAGATCGCCAACCGGCCCCGCGCCGACGCATCCGGCAGGCGCGACGCGATATCCTCCAGGATCTTGTATTCGGTGTCCACATGCCGCGGCCAGCAATCCTCCCCTTCCACCTCGTCGTCGTGGTTCACGCACAGCACCGTGAATCGCCCTTTCTTGCGCGGTGCCCACGAAATCCCGTCCACCGTTTCCGCCGCCGCGGTGGATAGATCCCCCTTCCGCTTGATTCCGCTGTGGGCAAAGTATTCCGTCTTCTCCAGCCCCTCGATCCGCGCCACGGCCCAGGCGAAATTGTTCCGGTGCCGATACTTCTCCGGCAGCCGGGATCGCCATCCTTCCAGGCGACTCAGGGGCACGCGGTCGCGGTGCGCCTCGATCGGCCGGATCCGTACGATGTTCCGGCTCTCCGCCTCCGGATCGGCTTGGACAATGCCCGCCCCCGCCGCCATCCCAACCGCCAGGCCGGTCAGGAAAAGCCTCCTGACCCCGGCAAGCCCGAATCCCGTCCGGCGCGGCCCTGCGCGGCTCACAGCTTCAGCACCACGGCGGTCATGTCGTCCTGCAGGGGATCCGGCTTGCAGAAGCGGTGCGCTTCGTCCATCAAGATCTGGATGATTTCCGCCGAGGGCTTCGCCCGTTCGCGCCGCACGATGTCCAGCATGCGCTCCTCGCCGAATTCCTCTCCGCCATGGTTGCGGGCTTCCGGAATGCCGTCGGATATCAGCAGCAGCAGATCGCCCTTCTCGAGGGTGATCTGCGAGGCGCTCAGCGCGGTTTCCTCGCGGTCGATGCCCAGGGCCGCCGTTCCGGGCATCATCTCGTGCTTCACTCGTCCGTCCGGAGCCAGAACGTACCCCGGCGGATGCCCCGCGTTGATGTAGGTCCATACCCCGGTCCCCGGATCGAGCTTGGCGAAAAACAACGTGATGAAATGGTCGAATCCCAGATCCTCGATCATCAGCTCGCGGACCCGCGCGAGAATGTCCTCGAAGCGCTGGTCGGATACCGCCAGCGCCCGCAGGTAGGCCCGGGCATCCGCCATCAGCAGGGCCGGCCCGATGCCATGCCCCGTGACGTCCCCCACCACCACGAACAGCTCGCCGCTGCGGGTCGAGATGAAATCGAAGTAGTCCCCCCCCGTGGCCGCCGCCGGCAGCGAGGCCCCCGCGATGTCGAATTCGGCCAGCTGTGCCTCGAACGGCGGGTCGATCAGCACCAG
>CAYODC010000090.1:0-8128 GCA_964402575.1 uncultured Verrucomicrobiota bacterium | reverse complement strand
TTCAAGATTCAGGTAATCGCCGTCGTCACGGCGCCCCAACCTCTCCATCCTGCAAATCCTGTTCATCCTGTCAAAAACATGGATTCCTCTTCCGCCAGCTTGGCCTGCGCCCACAGCTCAGGCGTCAGCGTCCGGTTGAAATGGGTCTGCCCCAGAAGGGTTTCTCATAGCTCTGGTTCTGGATCTGGTGGATCAGCACGTTCTTGGACCAGCCGAATTTGCGCGTCATCCGCAGATAGAACTCGCGCTCCAGTTGACTTCGTCCGCTGTCCGCAGGACGTGGAGGCAGAGGATTTCTTTTGGATTTGGACGGGGCTGCTTCGCGGAAATAACCGGGAGATTTTCCGATGGGGGCGCTTCGCGGACGACCCGAGCAGGACTCGTGTCCGCGAGGGGTCAGCCTCGGAGCGTCCACGCGGAAAAGATCCAGGTTGGTTTACGCGCCGTCCACATCCAAAAGAAATCCTCTTCCCCCGCACCCGCCCCCCAAACTCCCCCCTCACCCCGTCCCGTACGCCCCCACAATCTTCTCGATCAGCTTCGTCGTGGAGAGGCCTTCCACCATCGGCGCCAGCACCACCTTGCCCCCGCGCGCCTCGACGATGTCCCGCCCGCTGACGTAATGCGCCCAATCCTCCGCCTTCACCAGCACATCCGGCTGCAGCTCGGCGATCAATTCCTTGGGCTCATCCTCGTCGAACCCCGTCACGTAATCCACGCACTCCAGCGCCGCCATCATCCGGGCGCGGTTGCGTTCGTCCACGATCGGGCGCTTTTCGCCTTTGTAGCGCCGCACGCTCGCGTCGGTGTTCAGCCCCACGACCAAGACGTCGCCCTGCGCCCGCGCGAACTGCAAATAGGTCGCATGCCCCGCGTGCATCAGGTCGAAACACCCGTTCGTGAACACGACCTTCCTCCCCGCCGCCCGCAGCCGCGCGCATTCCCCCGCCAGCGCCCCCCGCTCCCAAATTTTTTTCTCGGCATCTCTCATGGCAGCTCCTACCTTTCGGGAAAGATACCGGGTTCCCCTCCCGGACGGAATCCCCAAATGGCCGACCATCCCAATCTGACCCGCCCCTCCGAAGTGCGAGCCCTGCTGACGCAGCTCGACTTCCATCCTTCGCGCATCCTCGGTCAGAATTTCCTCATCGACCGCAACATCCTGAACATCCTGCTCGATGCCGCCGACCTCCAGCCCGCCGACGCCGTCGTCGAAGTCGGCCCCGGACTTGGTGTCCTCACCGACGCTCTTCTCTCCCATGTCGCCTCCGTGACCGCCGTGGAAAAAGACAATCGTCTCGCCCCCTATCTCCGCGAACGCTTTGCCGACCATCCCCGGCTGCACCTGATCCATTCCGACATCCTCGAATGCGACATCCCCGCCCTGTTTCCCCGTTCCGGTATGAAGCTGGTCGCCAACCTCCCCTACGCCATCGCCGCCCGCCTGCTCGTGGAGCTCACTTCCCTCCCCCACCCGCCGACCCGGATCGTCGTCACCATCCAGCGCGAAGTCGCTGAACGCCTCGAAGCCGCGCCCTCCACGAAGGATTACGGACTGCTCTCCATTCTTCTCCAGCGCCACTACGCCATTTCCACCGTAAAGCACATCTCCCCCTCCTGCTTCTGGCCCCCACCCGAAGTGCAATCCTCCATCTCGCTTCTCCGCCTGCGTCCCGAGCCCCTCGGCGGCCCCGTCGACGAATCCGCCCTGCGCGACTTGCTGCGCCACGCGTTCTCCCGGCGACGCAAAACCATGGCCCGCTCGCTCCGCGACCTCGTCCCCGAACCCCTCCCCGCCCTCCAAGCCGCCGGAATCGCCCCGACCGCCCGCGCCGAAAACCTCCCCCCCAAATCCTGGCCCGCCCTCCTTCGCGCTCTTTCCCCCGCATCCCGAGAGTAAATTGTTTTATAAAACAATGTACTCTTCTCTCCGGCTTACTTGCCTATTCTTGCCCATGCCGTTCGGGTTACAGTGTTTTATAAAACACTATGCTCTCCCGTGTTCAGGGAACCCCTCCCTATTCCCCGCTTGATTGGCGCCGCGCCTCCTCGCGAACCACCACCGCATTCGTCCCTTCCGCCACGTTCAGCGCCCGATGTCCGCGCACATAGTCCATCACCATATCCCGTGTCGTGGTCTTCAGCAGTTCCAGCCGGGTGTTGGGCGTGTCAGCCGCCTTGACCAGCGTCGGAAAACGCCCGCCCCCGCCCGCGAGGTGATAGCTGTTCAACGCCACCTTCAGCCGGGTCTTGTAATGGATGGGGCTTCCATCCGCTTTCCGCAGATTGCGGATCCGTCGCCCTTCCGGAGCATTGGGATGCAGCTCGTATTGCAATCCCCAGGCCCCGAAATACCGGTCGCTCCCCAAATAAACCGCGGCTTCCTCCATGATGCCCCGGATCTCGCGCGCGTTGAGATGCAACGTGCCCACCGTGTTCTCATAGGGCACGATCCGCCAAATGTCGGCCACCCGGATCGGCCCCTTTTCAATGCTTTCACCGGACAGGATCCCGTGCAACACCACCTCGGCTCCGGTCTTCTTCGCAATAGCGGCGCATAATAACTGCTGAACCGGACACAGCCCCGCCCCCGCCAAGGATACCGTCAAATCCTCCTCGGTCCGGCCCAGCTCTGTTTGCAGCCAGTCATCGGCCTTTCGCAAATCGCCAGCCACCAACTCGGCGATCCCGGGATCCTCGGGCGTATCGGGCAACACCGGCAGGAATTCAAACCGCTTGTCCACCACCTTGTTCTCCACGGTGTCAAACACCAGATCCGTCCGCATCACGCCGCCGGCACCGGAGCCCGCCTGCGCGTAATCCACCTTTCCAATCCGCGCCCCGGCCAGTACCCAATGCAAATGTCCGCCCAGCACCAAATCAAATTCGCCAAAACGGCGGGCAATGGCGTTGATCTGGTTGGCTTCGTCGTCTTTCACTTGAAGCCCCTGGTGAACCAATAGGATCATCAGGTGGGGCCGCTCCTTCCTGACCAGCGGCAGCACCTGCTCCAGCGCCCGGCGCGAATCCCTGAATGTCAGCCCCTTCTCCCCCACTTCCCGGAACCAATTGGGAATGTTCGGGGTGGTCAGCCCCACAATCGCCACCGTGAGCCCATCGAGATTCCGCAAGATGAACGGACGAACCTTCTGGAAAACCGCCGGGGCGTTTTCCTCAGCGGCCATGTTCGCCGCCAGCGGCACCGCCTCCATTTTCCCGAGCATTTCCGCAAGCCGGTCCACCCCCCAGTCGAACTCGTGGTTCCCGATGGCGAACGCCTCGTAGCCCAGGGCATTCATCGCCTTGGCCATGACCCCGCCCTGCGTCAGAAAACTCTCCGCCGTTCCCTGGAAGATGTCCCCGCAATCCAGCAGAAGGGTGTTCGGATTCTCTTCCCGCACGGACCGGATGATCGACGCGCACTGCAGCAGCGACCCCTCGTTGTGCTCGGCATACACTCCCGGTGTCCGCCGGATCGAACCATGCATGTCCGTCGTGTTCAGCACCGTCACCGTCACCTGCCGCGCCTCCCCCCCCCCCCCCCCCCCCCCCGCCCACGCCGCCACCGCCGCAAAAACAAAAAACCTGCGGGCCAAGGCTCGCAGGTTGTGGATGGAACCCCGGCGCGGGTTCATCCCGCCGCCTCCATCGGCTTGTCCGGAAGCTTGCTGGCGGCCGGCGCGGGCTTGGCCAACGCCTCCAACGCGCTTTCATGCCCCCGCACCACCGCATCGCTGATCACCAGGCGCTCCGCCTTTTTCTTCCGCGGCGCCTCGTACATCACGTCCAGCATGATGTTTTCCAGCAGCGACCTCAGCCCGCGCGCGCCGGTTTGGCGGCGCACGGCCTCGCGCGCCAGCTCGCGCAGCGCGGCCGGAGTGAAGTCCAGTTCCACCCCTTCCATCCGCAGTAGCTTCTGGTACTGCCGGATCATCGCGTTCTTCGGCTCGGTCAGGATGTGCACCAGGTCGTCCTCGGTCAGCGACTCCAGCACCGCCACCATCGGCAGGCGGCCGACAAACTCCGGAATCAGCCCGAACTTCACCAGATCCTCCGGCTCCACCCGCGGCATGGCCGGATGCGCCGACCGGGCGCGGTCCTGGCTCTCGTGCTCGAAACCGATCACGCCCTTGCCCGTCCGCCGCTTGATGATGTCGTCCAGCCCCACGAACGCCCCCCCGCAAATGAACAGGATGTTTTCCGTGTTGATCTGGATCATCTCCTGCTGCGGATGCTTGCGCCCGCCCTGCGGCGGCACGCTGGCCATGGTGCCCTCCAGGATCTTCAGCAACCCCTGCTGCACCCCTTCGCCGGACACGTCCCGCGTGATCGACACATTCTCCATCCGCCGCGCGATCTTGTCGATCTCGTCGATGTACACGATCCCCAGCTCCGCGCGCGGTACGTTGCCGTCCGCCGCCCGGATCAGCCGCAGCAGGACATTCTCCACGTCCTCGCCCACGTAGCCCGCTTCCGTGATCGTCGTCGCGTCCGAGATGCTGAACGGCACGTCCAATATCCTCGCCAGCGTCCGCGCCAACAGCGTCTTGCCGCTGCCCGTCGGCCCCAGCATCAGAATGTTGCTCTTGTCGATCTCGACCCCGTCGTCGTCCTTCTTCCCCTCCAGCCGCGACTTCACCCGCTTGTAGTGGTTGTGCACCGCCACCGACAAAACCTTCTTCACCCGGTCCTGCCCGACGACATATTCGTCCAGCCGCTCCTTGATCTCGTGCGGCTTCGGCACCTGCAGGCCCGCCACCGCCCCCCCCCGCGCCGCGGCCTTCGTCTCCGGCCGGTGCAGCACCGAATTGCAGATGTCGATGCACTCGTCGCAAATGTTCAAGCCATCCGGCCCTGCAATCAGGGTCTTGACCGCCGACCGCGCCCGGCCGCAGAACGAGCAGGTCGGTTCGCGCGGAGTTGTCTTCTTGCCGGCCATGCGCCTACCCCTTCGCCGGGGCCGCCCCCAGCACGTCGTCGACCAGCCCGTATTTCACGGCTTCCTCGGCCGACATGAAAAAGTCCCGGTCCGTGTCCTTGGCGATCTCCTTCACCGGCTTGCCCGTGTGCTTCGCCAGGATCCCGTTGAGATATTCCTTCAATCGCAGGATCTCCTGGGCCTGGATGTGGATGTCGCTCGCCGTCCCTTGCGCCCCGCCCCAGGGCTGGTGGACCATGATCCGCGCCCCCGGCAACGCATGGCGCTTTCCCTTGGCCCCCGCCGTCAGCAGCACCGCGCCCATGCTCGCCGCCTGCCCCACGCAGTACGTCACCACGTCGCACTTCAAAAACTGCATCGTGTCGTAGATCGCCAGCCCGGCCGTCACCGACCCGCCCGGCGAATTGATGTAGACGCTCACGTCCTTCGTCGCGTCCTCGCTCTGCAGGAACAGCAGCTGCGCCACCACCAGGTTCGCCAGGTCGTCCGTGATCTCCGACCCGATGAAGATGATCCGCTCCTTCAGCAGGCGCGAATAGATGTCGTACGACCGCTCCCCGCGGCCCGTCTGCTCCACCACGATCGGAATCAAATAGGAATTCTCTCGACTCATGCCTTCGCCTCCTCGCTCGCCCCGTCCCCGGACAACTTCGCGTTCGCCAGCAGGAAATCAATCGTCTTGCTCGTCAACAGGTCCTGCCGAAGTCCATCGCGGACCTCCTTCTCCTTCAGGTGCGACTGCTGCATCCATGCCTTCACCGAGGCCGCGCCCGCCCGCTGGGCGTGCGCGTGCATCAGCGCCGACACCTCCGCATCCGCCACCTCGATCTGCTCCTCGCGCGAAATCCGCTTGAGTAGATACCGCAGCTTCAGGCGCTCCTGCGCCGCGCTCTTCGCCGACTCCGAAATCTTCGCGATGTTGTCGCGGATCTCCTGCTCGGACACCCCCCGCCGCGTGTTCTCCTCCACCATCTCGTAGACAATCCGGTGCGACTCGCTGCTGGCCTCGGATTCGGGCACGTCCAGCTCCGCGCTCTTCAGCAGGCCCTGGATCAACTCCCCGCGCCGGCGCGACTGCTCCTGCGACTCCGCCTCCCGCTTCAGCAGATTCCGGAACGTCTCCCGCAATTCCGCCTCGTCCTTCACCGCCAGCGACTGGAACAGCGCCTCGTCCATCACCGGCCGCTGCCGCGCCCGGATCTTCTTCACCGTCACGGCAAACAGTCCCGTTTTGCCCCGCAGCTCCTCGATCGGCGACTGCGCATCAAACGCCACCGTCACCTCTTTCGCATCCCCCACCTTCAATCCCACCAGTTGCGTCCCGAACCCCGGCAGGAACGAATACTCCTCGTTCGCAATCACCCAGAAGTCCGTCCCCGCCGCCAGCCCCTTCGCCTTTTCCGACACCTCCGCCATCGGCCGCCCGTCCACCGTGGCCGTGTAATCCACCGCCACCATGTCGTTGGCCTTCACCGGCCGGTCTTCCGTCACATCCTCGTACTTCGACGAATTCTCCAGATACCGGTCGATCGCCTGCGTCAGCGCCTCTTCCGTAATCTCGACCTTCTTGGCCTCCACTGCGATCCCCTTGTAGGCCGGCAACGCAAAATCCGGCTCCACATCCAACGCTACGGAAAATGTAAAAGCCTTTCCGGCATCCAATTCCGACTGCTGCAAGTCCATCTCCGCAATCGGAGAAAACTTGTGCTCCCGAATCGCGCTCTGGAATCCCTTGGCCAGCAGGTGGTCCCGCAGTCCCTCCCGAATCTGCTTGTCGTACTGGCGACGGATCATGTCCATCGGCGCCCGCCCGGGACGGAATCCCTTGACCTGCCCGTGCTTGGCATACACCGCCAGCGACTCATCGTATTCCTTCTGCACTTCCTCCGCGGAAAACTCCACCTTCAGCAGCTTGCGGCACGGTCCCGTCGTTTCTACTTTGACATCCATATCGGCCTTTCCCTTCGCGTCTAAAAAGGATTCAACACAGCCCACCATCTTACCCCTCATCCGCGCCTTCCGTCAAGCGGCCGCACTTCCAAAAAATTCCATCCCTGGACCTTTCCTCCGCTCTCCCCATCTTGCCCCTTCCCTTCCCCCGCCTTCCATGGCACAATGCGCCCCCGTCATGAAAATCCAACGCGCCCTCCTCAGTGTTTCCGACAAAATTGGCCTCCTCGACTTCGCCCGCGGCCTCGCCACCCTCGGCGTCGAAATCCTCTCCACCGGCGGCACCGCCGCCGCTCTCCGCGACGCCGGCCTCCCCGTCATCGATGTCTCCGCCTTCACCGGCCATCCCGAAATTTTTGATGGACGGGTTAAAACGCTTCACCCTAAAATACACGGCGGAATCCTCCAGCGCCGCCACCTCCCCGAAGATGCCGCCACCGCGGATAAGCTCGGCATCCCCCCCATCGACCTCGTCTGCGTCAACCTCTACCCCTTCGAGCAATCTCCCTCCATCGAAAACATCGACATCGGCGGCCCTTCCATGCTCCGTTCCGCCGCTAAAAATCATGCCGACGTCATCGTCCTGACCGACCCCGCCGATTATTCCCCCGTTCTCGCCGCCCTGCGCGACTCCGGCGACCTCCCCCCCGACCGGCGCCGCGCCCTCGCCCAGAAGGTCTTCGCCCGCACCTCCGCCTACGATGCCGCCATCTCCGACTGGCTCTCCGGCGCCTCCGCTCCCGCGGTTCCCTTGCGCTACGGTGAAAATCCCCACCAATCCGCCTCTTTCCGCCCCGACTCCCCCCTCCCCGCCGAGGCCACCCTCGCCGCCGCCCGCAAACTGAAACCCCTCCTCGACCGCATCAAATCCCCGCCGAGGCCACCCTCGCCGCCGCCCGCATCCTCCACGGCAAGGAAATGTCCTACAACAACTACGTCGATGGCGACGCCGCCCTCGAAACCGCCCGCGAACTCTTCGCCACCCCCGCCGCCGTCATCATCAAGCACACCAATCCCTGCGGCGCCGCCACCGGGGCAACCCTCGCCGGAGCCCTCTCCTCCGCCTGGGAAGGCGACGTTGTCTCCGCCTTCGGTTCCGTCATCGCCCTCACCCGCCCCGTCGACCTTTCCACTGCACAAATCCTAAAAGGTCGCTTCGTCGAAGCTCTCATCGCCCCCTCCTTCGAACCCGATGCCCTCGATTTCCTCAAGGCCAAATCCAAGGATATCCGCCTCATC
>CAYODC010000089.1:0-8167 GCA_964402575.1 uncultured Verrucomicrobiota bacterium | reverse complement strand
TCATTGACATTGTGCGCGCCGCGGTCTAAAAGAGACCCCTTTTGATCGGAGGAGCACATCCATGGCCATTCTCATCAGCGTATTATTGATCGTCGAGGTTCTTGCCGCGTTTTTGCTGATCGTGGTGATCCTGGCGCAGAAATCCAAGGACCAGGGGCTGGGGATGGCCTTTGGCGGCGGGATGGGCGAAAGCCTGTTCGGCAGCCGGGCCGGCAACGTCCTGACCCGCATGACGATCACGCTGTCGGTGGTGTTCATGGTGACGACGATCCTGCTGGGCATCTTGTTTGCCCGCGGCAAGGGCGGAAGCGGATCCGTCATGGACAAGGCGGACCGCAGCCTGCCGGTGGCGCCGGTCGCTCCGGCGGCGCCGATCACGGCCCCGATGGCGGCGCCGGAAGCCGCGCCGATGGCGGCTCCGGCCTCCGAATCCTCTGCGCCGATGGTGTTGCAGATGGACGAAGGCGGGGAACTTGCCCCGGTGGAAGCGCCGGCCGAAGAACCGGCTCCGGCGGCGGAAGAAGCCGCTGCCCGCGAAGAGGGCGAGGCGGCTCCGCAGGAGTGATGAAGCCTTTCGGGTGGAAAAAATCCCCGCGCATTAGCGCGGGGATTTTGCTTTTCGGGCTGCTGACGGCGGGGCTGACGGGGTGCGGGCGGGAGGCGGCGATGTCCGGGGGGGACGCGACGGCCTTGCGCATGACCACGGCGCGCATCCGGGGGTTTGATCCGGCGCATGCGGGCGACCAGGCCTCGATCCAGGCCGTTGGGAAGATCTACGAGGGATTGCTGCAGTACTCCTATTGGGACCGGCCATACCGGGTGGAGCCGCTGCTGGCGGAGAGCATGCCGGAGGTATCGGAAGATGGGTTGGCGTGGCGGTTCCGGTTGCGCCGGGGCATTTGTTTCTCCGACGATCCGTGTTTCGGGGCGACCGGGGGCCGGGGGCGGGAAGTGGTGGCGCAGGACGTGGCGTATTCGCTGAAGCGGATTGCGGACGTCAAGGTGGGTTCGGGCGGTTTCTGGACGCTGCGGGGCAAGGTGGCGGGGCTGGATGCATTTCGCGAAGCCAGCCGGGGGGAGGCGATAACCGACTATGATGAAGCGGTCGAAGGCTTGCGGATTTTGGGGAGCCACGAACTGGAGATCCGGTTGACGGCGCCCTATCCGCAATTGCCGTGGGTGCTGGCGATGCCGTATGCGTTCGTGGTGCCGCGGGAGGCCGTGGAATACTACGGGGCGGACTTCGTGAACCATCCTGTGGGCACGGGGCCCTATGTGCTGGCGGAGGCGCGCCAGAACCACCGCTATGAATACCGGGCGAATCCGAAGTGGAGCGGGGAGGGCCGGGAGGAACGGATGCCGGCGGATGCGCCCACGCCGGATGCGGGGCGGCGCCTGCCGCTGATCCCGCGCATCGTGGATGTGGTGGTGGGCGATCCGTCCACGGCGTGGCTGTTGTTCCTGGCGGGGGATCTGGACCGGGTGGACGTGGGGCGCGAGCAGTGGGACAGCATCATCACGCCGGGGAAGGAACTGAGGCCGGAGTTGGCGGCGCGGGGCATCGTGCTGAGCAAGTCGCCGCAGCTTCACGTGACCTATACGGCCTTCAACATGGACGATCCGGTGGTGGGGGCGAACCGGAAGCTGCGCCAGGCGCTGTGCAGCGCGTTCGATGCGCAGGCGTGGATGGACTTTCATAACGGGCGGATCCAGGTGCCGACGGGGCCGGTGCCGCCCGGAGTGGCGGGGCACACGGACGCGGCGCCCCCGTATGGCTACGATTTGGCGCGCGCGCGGCGGCTGATGGCGGAGGCCGGATATCCGGAGGGCCGGGATCCGGCGACCGGGCGGCGGCTGAAACTGGTGCTGGAGCTGGGGTCGGCGGACAATCCGGAGGCGCGGCAGGCGGCGGAGCTGATGGCGAGTTTCATGGAGCGCATCGGGGTGGTGCTGGAGCCGAGCTACAACAACTGGCCGGCATTTCTGCAGAAAGTCGAGCGCCGGCAGGCGCAGATGTTCAGCCTGACCTGGATCGGGGACTATCCGGATGCGCAGAATTTTTTGCAGTTGTTCGCCAGCGAGAACGCCTCGCCGGGGCCGAACCGCGCGAACTATCGCAGCGAGGCATTCGACCGGATCTACGGTCAAATGGTGGCATTGCCGGACTCCCCGGAGCGCGAGGCCCTATGCCGGGAGGCGGCGGCCGTGGTGATGGAGGATTGTCCGTGGATCCTGACCGCGTATCCAATGGCCTTCAGCGTGCGCCACGGTCGGTTGAAGAATGATTTGCGGCATGATTTCTCGTATGGCATGGAGAAATACTGGCGGGTGGGGGAGGAAAAAGAGGCTGCCGATTTCTTGCCACGCGGGGAGAGCATTTGATACAAGAGAAGCCACCAATGAAAGGCGGTGCGCATGTCGTTATCGATTAAAGTGGTGGAGAGCCGTCCGCGCGTGTTCACGATCACCCTGGTGGGAAAACTGGACACGACGACATACGCGGCGCTGGAGCAGAAGATTCAGTATCTGATGAAAGAGGGGGAGGCGAAGGTCCTGACGCTGAATCTGGCGGGGCTGGAATTCATCAGCAGCATGGGCATCCGGGTGATTTTCAAGGCCATTCAGGACATGAACAAGGCCGGGGGATCGCTGTACATGGCGGAGATTCCGCCGCACATCTCCAAGGCACTGGAAATCATCGATGCGTTGCCGTCGATGAAAATCTTTGCCAGCATGCAGGAAATGGACGCCTATCTGGCCAAGATGCAGCAGCATTGAGGCGTGTTGTGATCGATGGTTGACCGCTGCCGCGGGGGCAGGGGCCTTTTGGGGTTGTATCGGGCATAGGGGTTTGATAGGGAGGGGGAAGTAAAACGCTATACTCTTTCTGCCTTTTGGGCGGAAGAAATGCATCTATTTCTAGCATAAGGAGTCACGATGAACCGATTTGGCATAGCCCTCCGGGCATTTTTCAAGATGATGAACGATTCGCTTTTTTTCGGGCAGGTGGAAGCTTGCATGCGGCAGGAGGTTGCTCAGCCACCGCTGCCGAGCGTGGCGGCCACCAAGTGCGTGGTGCGCCACGACGGGTTGGCGGTGGTGGCGGTGCTGCAGCGCGAAGCCCGGCTGGTGGATTTCCTGAAAGAGCCCATGGACGCGTATTCGGATGCCCAGGTGGGGGCGGCGGTTCGGCAGCTTCACCGGGATGCCGGGGCGGCGCTGGAGCGGATGTTCGGTCTGGTGCCGGTGGAGAGCCACGACGAGGGGGAAACGGTCACGGTGGAACCGGGCTATGATCCTGCCGGCATCCGCCTGACAGGGAATGTGGCCGGCGCGCCGCCGTACCGGGGCCGGCTGTGCCATGCCGGGTGGAAGGCCACGCGCTGCGAGGTGCCGGAATGGACCGGGGGCGGGGAGTCGGCGATGGTGGTCGCGCCGGCGGAAGTCCAGTTGGATTAAGAGGGGGGGAGGAGGCGTTCGCATGGCTTCGAAGTATTCCGTTGGAATTGATTTGGGGACCACCAACAGCGTGGTCGCGTATGTGCCGTTGGACGACGAGAAGGCGCCGGTGGGGTTGCTGGAGATCCCGCAGCTGGTGTCGACGTCGACGATGGAGAACCGTCCGATGCTGCCGTCGTTCCTTTATCTGGCGCCGGAGGGCGAACGCGGCAGCTATGAGTTGCCTTGGGCGGCGGGCCGCGATTTCGCGGCCGGCGAGCTGGCGCGGCGACAAGCCGCGCAGGTGCCGACTCGTACCGTGGCCGCGGCCAAGTCCTGGCTGTGCCACAGCCGCGTCGACCGCACCCAGCCGATCCTGCCGTGGAACGCCCCGGACGACGTCGGCAAGGTGTCGCCGGTCGAGGCCACCCGGCGCTATCTCGACCACATGGTGGCGGCGTGGAACGCAGCCTTTCCGGAGGCCCCCCTGCGGGAACAGAAAGTCACGTTGACGGTGCCGGCGTCGTTTGATGCCAGCGCACGGGACCTGACGCGCGAGGCGGCGCGGCTGGCCGGGCTGCCGGAGGACCTGGTGCTGCTGGAAGAACCACAATCTGCGCTGTACGCGTGGCTGGCGGCGGCCGGCGAATCGTGGCGGCGGCGGCTCAAGGTCGGCGATGTCCTGCTGGTGTGCGACGTGGGCGGCGGCACGACGGACTTCACCCTGATCCGCGTGGAGGAGTCGGGCGGCGATCTGCAACTGACCCGCGTCGCGGTGGGCAACCATATTCTCGTGGGCGGGGACAACATGGACCTGGCGCTGGCCCACGTGGCGAAAAAGGCGTTCCAGGAAAAGGGCATCGAGATCGACGCCTGGCAATCGGTGGCGCTGTGGCATTCGTGCCGGCTGGCCAAGGAGGCGCTGCTGGCCGGGGAGAGCCCCGAGACGCATCCGGTGACGGTGCTGGGGCGGGGCAGCCGCGTCGTGGGCGGGACGGTATCGATCGAGCTGGGGCGCGAGGCGGTTTCGTCGACGCTGCTGGACGGATTCCTGCCGCGGTGCGAACTCGGGGAGGCGCCGGCGCGCCGGCGGGTCTCGGGGTTTCGCGAGCTGGGGCTGCCGTTCGAGGCGGATGCGGCGATCACGCGGCACCTGTCGCAGTTCCTGACGGCGCACGCGGACGAAGGGCAGGCGTCGGTGCGGCCGACGCACATCGTGTTCAACGGGGGGGTGTTCAAGGCGGCGGCGCTGCGGCGGCGGCTGACGGAAGTGCTGGGACATTGGTTCGGGGCGAAGGCGGCGCCGGAGATCCTGGAAGGCAGCCTGGACCTGGATTTCGCGGTGGCGCGGGGCGCGGCCTACTACGGCCGGGCCAAGATCTCGGGCGGCATCCGGATCCGCGGCGGCACGGCGCGGGCCTACTACGTGGGGATTGAGACCTCGGGGCCGGCGGTGCCGGGCGCGGAGCGTCCGCTGCGGGCGCTGTGCGTGGTGCCGCACGGGATGGAGGAAGGCACTTCGGCGGAGGTGCCCGGGGAGGAGATCGGGCTGGTGGTGGGCGAGCCCGCGCATTTCCGGTTCTTCAGTTCCGCCGTGCGCAAGGGCGACGCGGCGGGCGCGCTGATCGAGTCGTGGACGGACGAGGAGATCGTCGAGACTGATTCGATGGAAGCGGGGCTGCCGGCGTCGCAAGCCGTCGAGGACGGCTACGTGCCGGTGCGCTTCGAGTCGCGGATCACGGAGCTGGGGGTGCTGGAGCTGTGGTGCGCGAGCACGCGATCCGACGAGCGCTGGAAGCTGGAATTCAGCGTGCGCGACGACGCGCAGGCGTGAGGAGTTCGGTGAAGCCGGCACCGACCGCGCCGCCGCGCTTCGCGGTGGGCATCGATCTGGGCACGACGAACTCGGCGCTGGCGTATGCCGATCTCGAAGGCGACGGGGGCATCGAGGATTTTCGCATCCTGCAGGTGGTGGCGCCGGGCGAGACCGCGCGGCTCGACACGTTGCCGTCGTTCCATTACGAAGCGGCGGCGGGCGAGGCCGGGCGCGGCGCGTTCGATCTGCCGTGGACCGCCGGGCCCGCGACGTCGGCGGTGGGCGCCGGGGCGCGCGACCTGGGGGCGCTGGCGCCGGGCCGGCTGGTGGCGTCGGCCAAGTCGTGGCTGTGTCACGCGGGGGTGGAGCGCCGGGGGCGCATCCTGCCCTGGCACGGGGCGGAGGACGTAGCGCGGCTGTCGCCGGTGGAGGCCACGGCGCGCTATCTGGACCATTTGCGCCAAGCCTGGAACCACGAGCATCCGGAGCATCCCCTCGAGGGGCAAGACGTGGTCGTGACGATTCCGGCGTCGTTTGACGAAGTGGCGCGGGAGTTGACCGCCGAGGCGGTGGCACTGGCCGGCCTGGCGCGCGTGACGCTGCTGGAAGAGCCCCAGGCCGCGTTCTATGCGTGGATCGCGGCGCATGCGCAGGACGAGGCCGCGCAGATCCGTCCGGGCCGGCGGGTGCTGGTGTGCGACATCGGCGGCGGCACGACGGATTTTTCGCTGATGGAAACCGGGGCGGGAGCCGACGGCCGGGCCACCTTCCGGCGGGTGGCGGTGGGCGACCACCTGATTCTCGGCGGGGACAACCTTGATCTGGCACTGGCGCACCATCTGGAGCCGCGGCTGGATGGCGGACGGCCGCTGGATGCGCGGCGCTGGAGCATGTGGGTGCGGCGCTGCGGGCGGGCCAAGGAGGAGCTGCTGGGGCCGGGCGCGCCGGCGTCGCGAGTGCTGTCGCTGCCCGCGGGCGGCAGCCGGCTGGTGGGCGGAAGCCTGCAGGCGGAGGTATCGCGCGAGGAAGCCGTGCGGGTGCTGGTGGACGGATTCCTGCCGATGGTGCCGCCGGACGCGGAACCGGCGCGCACGGGATCGGGGTTTCGCGAATTCGGCCTGCCGTATGCGGCGGATCCGGCGATTACGCGCCATCTGGCGGCATTCCTGAAGCGTCAGGGCGGGAAGGCGCCGGAAGCCGTGCTGCTGAACGGGGGATTCTTCGAGTCGCCGGCGCTGCGCACGCGCCTGCAGGAGGTGCTGGCCTCGTGGTACGGGGCGGGGGCGGCGCCGGAGCTGTTCGGCAACGACCGGTTGGATTTGGCGGTGGCGCGCGGGGCGGCCTATTACGGGCGGGTCCGCCGGGGCCAGGGCGTGCGCATCGATGCGGGCCTGCCGCGGGCCTATTATGTCGGCGTGGCCGATGCCACCGGCGCGATCAGCGCCGTGTGCGTGGCACCGGCGGGACTGGAGGAGGGTGCGGGCGTCGAGACGCCCGGGCATGTCTTTTCGCTCCTGTTGCGCCAGCCGGTGGAATTTCCGGTTTACACCTCGGCGGTGCGGCCGGGGGATGCGCCGGGCGACGTAGTGGCGCCGGAGCAGTCCGGGCTGGAGCCGATGCCGCCGATGCGGACCGTGCTCAAAACGGGCCGGAACGCGGTGCGGACATCCGTGGAGGTGGGGCTGTTCTGCCGAGTGACGGAGATCGGCACGCTGGAAGTCGGGTGCCGGGAAAAGGGCGGCGGCCGGCAATGGCCGCTGCAGTTCGATTTGCGCGCGCGGCCCGAGGGGGACGGGGGGACGGGGGCGGTGCCGGAGGCGACGCTGGAAGAAGGCGAGGTCACGGCTTGCGGGAAGGTCGTGCGGGAGGCGTTTGCCGGAGGAGCGGAGGCCTTGAGCCGGCTGCCACGGGATCTGGAGGAAGCCGCGGGGCTGCCGCGCGCCGATTGGCCGCCGTTGCTGTTGCGCCGGCTCTGGGAGGCGCTGGCGGACGCACGCGCGGCGCGCGGGCGGAGCGCGGAGCACGAAGCGCGCTGGCTCAACCTGGCCGGCTTTGTGCTGCGTCCGGGTTTCGGGGTCGTGCTGGACGACTGGCGGGTGGACGAGATCTGGAAGCAGATGCCGCAGGGGGTGATGCATGCGCGCAACGAGTTGTGCCGGGCGGAATGGTGGATCCTGTGGCGGCGGATCGCGGGCGGACTGAATGAGGGGCGCCAGGCGGCGTTGGCGGATCCGCTAGTGGCGGCGGTGAAGGGCGGGGCGGGAACCTTTGCCTGTGGAGGGCATGAAGCCGCGGAGCGCTGGCGGCTGCTGGGATGTCTTGAACGGCTGCCGGCGGGAACCCGGCGTGCGTTGGGGGATCGGTTGGCGGCGCGGGTGGCGCGCAAGGGGTGGGGCGTGGATGCCGGGGCGGCGGCGTGGGCGCTGGCGCGGCTGGGGGCGCGCGAGCCGCTCTACGGGCCGTTGCACGGCGTAGTGGATGCCGAAAGCGCTGCCGGCTGGATCGATCCGCTGCTGGCGCTCGATGCGCCGGGGGAGGAGCATCTGTTGGGCGTGGCGCTGGTGGCGCGGCGGACGGGGGACCGGTATCGAGATTTCGAGGACGCGACGCGCGCGCGGGTGCTGGCCTGGCTGCGGCGGCATGGGGCGGGCGCGCACGTGGTGGCGCTGGTGGAGGAGGGCGGGGAACTCGATGCCGGAGAGCAGGCCGCGGCCTCGGGCGAATCCTTGCCCGCCGGCCTGCGCTGGGTGCATTCCTGAGCGCTGGCGAGGGAGTTTTCCACGGTGTGGAAGACATTTTTCCACACCGTGGAAAAAAAGCGCCGGATTTTTCCACCGCGTGGAAAAACGGTTTCCATGGAGTGGAAACCGCATTTTCCGGTCGTGGCGGGGGGGGGCAGGGGATGTCAAGTGT
>CAYODC010000088.1:0-8191 GCA_964402575.1 uncultured Verrucomicrobiota bacterium | reverse complement strand
CAATGGCTGGCCGCGAAAACCGTGTCAATGAGGACATAGGCCGGACGCTTACACTTTTGAACCGGCCGCGACAGAAAGGATGAAAACCCGCACGGAAACACCCTTCCGGATGGCCGCCGCCCCCCTCGCCCGCCCCCCCCGTCCATCGCCCGGTTCAAAGTGCTATCCCCCCCCTCCCAATCATCCCCCCCACCGCCCCTCCATATGTAAATTGTTTTATAAAACTATGTATATCCGAAAATCCATTGTTTTATAAAACAATTGACACCCAATCAACCGAGTAGCTGATTGCATCGTGATGCCGTACAAAGCATTGCTTTCCATGTGTCCCGTTTATCACCTGCGCTTTTCGACGCATGAGCCGGACTCGTCGAGGGCAACCGCACGAGTTCTGCGCCAGCAAGCAGGTTCCCGCATTTCTTCGCCACATGCCGCCGGAACAGCCTCTCCGCCGGCCCACCGTTGAAAGCAATCACCTTCAGTTCCGGATGCCGCGCCAGCAGCCCCGGAATGTCGTTGGGCACCAACCGCCGCGGATGGATCGCGCTGTCCAGGCTTCCGGGCCGGTGCGCCGCATGCAGCACGTCCCATAGCATCACGCCGTGCGCGGCCAGCTTTCTCAGCCGCTCTGGGTACGGCAGGTCCCGCCCCGCGCCAAACAGCTCGCCCATGATCGACCAAAACGCGTTGCGCGGATGCGCGTAGTATTCGCCCCGCCGGATCGATTCCACGCCCGGTAGCGTGCCCAGAATCAGGATCCGCGCGCACTCCGGCTCGACCGGCGCAAATCCCTCCGCCCAGGCGCTGGATTCCCGCGCGGTCACTGCCACCGGCCCCGGCCCGCTTCGCCCCTACTCCGGCACCTGCACGTCGATCTTGTAGAAGCGCTTGTTGGTGGCGGCGGTGGGATCCACCCACTCCTCGATCCCGCCGGTCCCCTGGATGCGGTTCGACGGCCCCTGCAGCCACGTGGGATTCACCAGCCCGTTGGTGTTGAACCACACCAGATATTCGCGCTCGGGACGCGTCGCAAACCGCACCACGAAGGTGGTGCTGGTGCGACCGATATAGGTCACGTCAAACATCGCCGCCGGGTCCGCCGGATCCAGGTTGGCAATGTAGGCTTCGCGCAGGGTATTGACGCCGTTGGAGGCCATCGTCGTGTTCACATTGACCGTCTCGGGGTTGTAGCCGTTCGCGCTCAGCCACGAATAGGGCACGCCGTCGTTGTACTCCTCGCCTGCGGAGGCTTCGAAACCAAGGGCGAAGCTGAACGTGCCGCTGCCCGACAGCTCGACCTGGTGGGTCTGGGCCTGGTTGCGCATGCGGCGGGTGTCGAGCCCGCTGCCATCGACGGCGTTGGTGTTGCAACTGGCGTTGTAGGGCGCGCCATAGGCCACCCGCGCCGACACCGTCCGGCCAGGATCAAGGTTGGACAGAGTCATCACGCCCCCGCTGTGCTGCTCGCTGCCCAGATACTCCTGCCCGTGCAGCAACAGCCCGTACAGATCGGGCGAGAGACCGCTGCGGACATACAACGTCCCCAGCGAGGCGTCCACCACGTAGTTTACCGTGAACCACGCCGACGTGACGCCCAGCGTCACCGTCTTGGCAATCTTGCTGTCGGCCGAGGTCAGCTTCCATCCGCCGGAAACCCCGTTGGTCGTGGCCGTGTAGAGGTTGTTGACGTAGCTGGTCGCCGTGCCGGCCGCGTGCCAGTCCTTGAGGGCGGAGGTGCGGTACGAACCCACCCCGTTGCTGTTCGCGTTGCCCTCCCCTTCCCACTCGGTCTCGGATCCCGCCCAGCTCAGCGGATTGCCGATAGTCTGGTAGGCGGCTCCCGCGGCGGCATCGCGGACCCACGCGCCAACCATGCGCCCGCCCAGCCGCTCGAACAAGGCCAGGACATGGCGGTTGTACAGCAGGTATTCGTTCTCCCCGTCGAGATCGACATCCTCCTGCGCCGCCACCGCGTTGGTCAGCGCCCCCGCGCCCGCCAGCCACTGGTTGACCCGCGCATACAGCGCCGCCTGGCGCGACTGCGCCTGGGCCGTGGCCGCAAAACCCGCCAGCGTCTTGTTCGCGGCATCGGGTTCGATGTAGGTCCCGTTGCTGAACTTGGTCATGTCGCCCACCTCGCCGCTGTGGAACGCGGTCTCGAAAACCGAGGCATGCAGCGTGCCGCGCGCCAGGCGCGCCAGGCTGTCGTTCGTGACCTGGTTCACGCGCTGCCACGCCTGCGACACCACCCCGCCGGTATAGAGCATCCCGTACGCGTTGGGCATCGCCACCCCCGGCCGGCTCTCGAACACCTTGTTCAACAGCCCTTCCTCCAGCCCCGACCCCAGGTACCAGTGGTCGTAATTTTGCCGGGTCATGTAGTTGAGGTAGTTGTGCGACCGCTTGGCCGGTCCCGGCGAGGACCGGTTTTCCACGTACCACGAATTGCCCCAGCCATCGCCGTCGAGATCCACTTCATTCTTCAGGATGCTCTCCAACGTCACACCGTGGATCCACGGGCGGTTGGCCATCCAGTAGAGGTTCTGGTCGTAGGCGTCGGCCAGGCTCTTGCTGGCGAAATCCTCCCAGCTGCTCATCAGCACCACCACCTGGTCCCCGTCGCCTCGCGCCTTGCGGTTGAACAGCCGCCGCAGCGGCATGCCCAGGCCGCCGTCGTGATTGGCGAACCGGAAATCGTTCGCGCCATTGTTGATCGCGAACGTATCCACGCCGTCGATCCGGTTGATCTGGTAGCCGCGCGTGCCCAGCGCCGCCGAACGGCCGTACCACTGGGACAAGTGCTCCGTTTGGTCGAGCACCGTGGCCCGGAAGCCCAGCCCCGCGATCTTGCCCAACACGTCGGAATCCAAGAGCCGCTCCGGCGTCCAGAAGACGGAATTGGTCGTGAGGTCCACCCCGTAGATGGTCTCCAGGAATTCGGTCGCCAGCGCCACGTTGTTCGACGTGTAGGCCGCCGTGAAGTACGGCAGCATGTGGTCCGAGAACGTGCTGGCCATCAGCGCCACCGTCCCCGTGGCCGCCAGGCTGGCGATGCGCGCATTCAGGGCGGGACCGTCGCGCCACGGCTTTCCCGCGGCGGAATCGGCCTCGGCCCACTGGAGGGCCGAGGCCAGCGTCGGCGTGACGTGCAGGTTCAGCGGCGCGCCGAGCACTTCGTGCGTGTCGAGCACCCGGTAGTAGCCCGCCCCGGCGTTGTTGTTGACCAGGTCCTGGATCACGCTGCCGGGCTGGATGGCCTGGTTGCCGTGGACGATCTTGGCATACTTGGCCCGGCCGGGGCGGTTCTCGCCGGGAATCCAGGCGCGCAGCACGCTGCCCTCTCCCTGCAGCCCGGCCTGCGCATAGTAGTCATCCTCCGCGATGTAGTCGTTGTAGATGCTGTCGCGGATGTCGCTGCGCCCCCCGATGTCGCCGTCGCCGGGCTTGCCCTCTTCCCCGCACGAATTGCATGTGCCGTCCTTCGTGGTAAACACCTGGAAGTTCAGCACCGACGGATCGCCGATGTAGCCCACGTCCGCCAGCGCCTGCCGGTCGATCGCGAACTCCACCGCGTCGAGTTCCGAGTTGAAGTACGCCCCCAGGAAATAGTCGCTGCGCCCCACCACCCCGCCATACGCGAACAGGTCGTCGGTCGACGCGCTGGTGTTCTGGTCCGTGTCCCCGTCTACATAAACGTTGCCGTTGGCGGAGTCGTAGACCCCCACGACCACCTCCCAGCGCATGTCGGTCAGCGTGTCAACCTCGTCGGGCAACCGGCGTTCGCCCTGGCCGGGATTGCCGCTGTCGATCACGACATAGAAATCGAGGAACTGGTCCTCTGCGAATGCCTGCAGGTCGTAGAAGTCCAGGCGGAAGTAGAACTTCCCGTCGCCGCCGGACCCCGACGCCCCCCCGTCGCGGGTGTAGAAGGCCACCAGGTCGCGCGACTCGTCGAAGCCGTCCCAGCCCCGGAAGACATCCCCCTGATCGGAGTTCGGACCGTCGCCGTGATAATAGTCCAGCGCCCGCAAGTCGTCCCAGGTCCAGTCCATGAACTCCTCGCGCAGATCCGTCCCGTTGAGCTGCCCGATGACCGCCCCCGCCCCGATGGTGATGGAGCCCGGAGGCACCGGGATGTTGACATCCACGCGCGGATCGGTCCCCGCGGCCTGGTGCTGGGAATTGAGGACCCCGTCGCCCGTCAGGTCGCCGTCGGCGCCCTGCTGCGAGTTCGTGGCATGCATCTGCCCGGTGCGCAGGTTGTACCAGCCGTCGTCGAAGGGATCGATCCCGTAGCGCACCTCCCAGCCGTCAAGCAGCCCGTCCTGGTCGGTGTCGGTCGACAGCGGATCGGTCTCGAGGAACAGCACCCGCGGCCACTTGTTGGTCTCGTACCAGCCATCCGTCTTCACCGGCCGCCCGTAGGCGTCGAACAGCGCGGCATAGTTGAGCGCGCGCGACACGACGTTGGTGAGGCCCGCGGCGGCCAGCGCGGACTGGCTGGCGGTATCCATCCCCAGCAGACAGGCCGGATTCGCCGCCACGTTGAAGACCTCCGTCGTCCCCGCCGGATACAGCAGCTGCATGTCCACCCGCCCGTTGGCATTGGTGTCGGCCGCGCCGTCGCTCATGCCGTCGCCGATCGTGTCGGAGCTGTTCGGATCCGTTTCGAGGAACCGCGCATTTGCCGGCAGCGAGTTGCGGTCGACGCGCGACGTGTTGTAGACCGTCGGCAGCGCCGAGCCCCGCAGGACGTTGGTCACCACGCCCGACCCGTTCAGCAGCCCCACTTCCACGCGCCCGTTGCGGTTCAGGTCCTCGAGGTTGTCGTCCAGCCGGTCCCCGTCCGTGTCGGCCAGGTTCGGATCGGTCAGCGACCCGCCGATCTGGTCCACGCGCGAGGCGTTGAAGTTGTAGCGCGGATGCTGCCAGTTGTCCGTGGTGTTGTAGATCGGCGTATCGCTGTCGCCAATGAAGTTCGGCCAGCCGTCGCCGTTCGTGTCCTCCCCGGAATCCGTCTCCTCCAACGGCGATCCCCAGCCCAGTTCGAGGCCGTCGGGCAGCCCGTCGCCGTCCGTGTCCGGCATCAGCGGGTCCGTCCGCCCCCGGATGGCCCACATGTGGACGTCGCCGTTGTTCCATGTCTCGGAGTTCGACGTCGGCAGGTTGGCCGCCTCCGTCTCGAACAAGTCGTAGAGCCCGTCGTCGTCGTCGTCTGCGTCGTCCGGATCGCTGGGAACCATCTGGCGCAGCAACACGCGCACGGTGCGCGAATGGGTCCCTTCCACCGTGTTGGTATTGCCGTCCGTGTCCATGTGGGCCACGAGCGTGTAGGATCCCGCCTGCAGGTTGGTCCAAAGGAACTGCCAGAACAGATGGTTGCCCACCGCCGCCGGGTTGCCCACGATGCGCTGGATCGTCAGCCCGGTGGCCGTCGCGCCGGGATATGGCCGCGTCAGCATCAGGTAGTTGTTGGACGCCACCACGCTGACCACCATCCGGTTCGTACCGATCTGCAGCACGCTGCCGGCCGACACCTCCCCTTCGAAATCCGTACCCGTTCCGACCACGGCCGCGCTGTTCGAAACCACCGCCACCGTCCCGCTCAGCGCGTTGGTGGAGGCCGCCACCGGCTGGACCTGGCCGGTCGAATTGGCGAACGTGATCCAGACCGAACGCGCCTCGGGGCCGGTCTGCACGCTGACATCATGCTGGCGCTGCTCGGGCGCCGGGCTGGCCACATCGGCCAGGACGATCTGGTATTTGTCGCCATTCAGGTCGAACTCGGGCGGATCGACAATCTGGACCGCCGGCCCCCCGGAGCCCGTGGGGCAGCGGACCAGCCGTTCGGCATAGAGCCTGATGCCCCCGCCGCCGGCATTGGCATGCGTCACCGCGATCTCATGCTCGTAGTTGGGATCGCCGTTGTAGAGATCCGGCAGGGTGAACGCCAGCTCGTGGTTGCCGGACTCCTTCCAGCTCAGGACCATCGCCTCCCGGTCCTGCGCCACCCCGTCCAGCGCGATCAGGAAGCGGCTGCGGACCGTCGCCTCGTCGGTGTTCCACAGCGTCCGGCTGAATTCCACCTTCATCACGTACCCGGCCGACACCGTGTCCCCGTCCCGCTGCGGCCACGCCACGTTCATCCGGAAGTCCGGACCGCTGGCCGTCACCGTCCGCTCCAGCGTCGTGAAATGCCCGTCCGCGTCGGACAGCAGCGGGTTGGTCGACGACGACCATTCCCCCAGCTTGACCCGGATCGTCGCTCCGCCCGAGGCCGGCACGTTGACATAGTTGAACCGCCACTCGAGCGGATAGTCGCTGTCGATCTGGATGCTCGGGTTCACGCGTTGGGCTTCGACCCAAGACACCTGCCCCAGCGCGTTCGACCCGTTGCCGTTCGCGGCCCCCGTGGCGGCATCGTTGTTGCTCGGGTCGTCGTCGGCGATGTTGTACCAGACCCGCTGTACCGTCGGATCCGTGCGCACCACCGCCCCGTAGCGGTTGTCCCAGAGCGTCTCCCCGTGCGTGGGATACTTGACCTCGCCCGCCGGCGTCGCGGCGTCCAGGTAGAACGGCTGGTAGAAGGAATTGAAAATCGCCGCGCGCTTCCCGTTGCCCTCGGCGGCACCGTCGCGCTGCAGGAACGCCCGCGCCGCCACCAGGTGGAAACCCTCCACCAGGCCCGTCGCCACCATCCCGTAGTCGTTGTGCGGACGATGCACCGCCGCCGCCGGATTGAAGCCCTCGATCTTCCACGTCCCCATCATCTTCAGCTTGCGCGACAGACCGTCCCAACTGTTCGGGAACACCGTCTCCCACCCCGCGTCCGCATGACCCTGTTCGCGAACACCGCTCACTTTGTACTTCACCCGCGTTCCAGCAGGCAGAGCGGAAATCTTGCCCTCCGACCACCAGTCGTTCGTCACGCTGCCTTCTTCCCAATTCGCCCGCCACGTGAGTTCGGCCACCTTCGTGCTGCCGATGCCCATGCCGCCCGCCCCCTCCGGCCAACTGCCGTCGGTGGTGTAGTAGAGATATACCCGGTTCGCCTGCCCCGCGTTGCCCACCTTCACCTGAATCCAGATGTCCTCGTCGGCGCTGTTGGTCAGCGGCGGCCAGAACTGCGACCACCCATCGTCGGTCTGCAACTCCGGATTGTGATACACAAACGCCGGCCCGTAGGTCGAATCCCAGTCGTTGGACGCCTCCGACTCCCAGAGGGTGAAGTCGGCCTGCCCCACCGTGAACTCGTAGACCTCCGCCCCCGGAGACCCGATCTGGTTGCGCACCGCATCCGCCGCTCCGAACTTCTCCGGCCAGATCCGGCTGTGGAAATCCGCCTGCTCATATCCAAAATACACGTCCGTGGTGTCCCAGCCCGGCGGATAGTCGCGCGGGTCTCCGCCCACATGCGTGTTCGTGTTCAGCGGCACTCCGCCGTCCAGCTTGAACATCACGTTCTCCGCCGAACCGTCCACGTGGGCGAAAAACGACACGTTGGTCGCCGACGTCACCCGCGGCACGCGGTAGCGGTAGTGGTACGGCTTGGGCGTCGTGCCGGCCGGATAGCCGCGGTTGGCCAGCCCGAAGGGATTGAACTCCGCGTCGCCGTCGGGCCCGTCCCAGCGCTCGTAGTCAACTGTCCCCGCCGGCTGCCCGTCCGACCAGATCTCGATCGGCTTGCCCCCGCCCCACTGCCAGAGCTGCGACTCCTCGGGACTGCGCCACGAGAACGCGAAATACCCCGCCGGGGGCACCGTCACCTTGATCTTGCCGTCACTGACCTGGTGGTAGAACTGCCCGCCTCCGTGCGCATACTGCCACAGGATCGATCCGTCCGGGAACGAGGTCGGAATCTCCCGGTATTCGCCCGAATCCCAGTTCTTGTTCATCATGAAAAAAACCGTCGTGCCGTCGCCGTCCGTCATGTCCCAGTTCTCGCGCTTGTCGCGCCGCTCGTAGGCCAGCACCTGGTCGTCGCTCCACCGGCCGATCTGCCAGCCGCGAGCAAAGGCATTGTGCAGGTGCACCAGGTTGGGAATCCGCGTGTCGCCGAACTGCCCGAACGGCCGCGTGTTGGCGTGCCGCGGGAACGCCCCGCCGCTCTCCCCCAGGGTCTCCGCCTGCCGGTTGCCGTCGGTGTAGATGTTCGGCAGCCCCTCGCGCGTCAGGTTGATCGCGTAGTGCA
>CAYODC010000087.1:0-8293 GCA_964402575.1 uncultured Verrucomicrobiota bacterium | reverse complement strand
CCTGCTGGCGGCCATCGCCCTGATCGAGGACGGGTTGTTCGTCGGGGAGATTGTTTCCTACAAATCCGGGCACGGGCTCGATGTGGAAATGGTGCAGCGATTGTATCAGGAAACCCTGGTGACGCCGGTGAACTGACGGGGGCGGGGGTGAGGGGGGGGCCGGTTCCGGACGGGGAGTGGCGCCACGGAAACGCTTTACTTGTTCCGTCTTTTCCTGATTGGTTAGAAGCGAGTACGGGGCTATAGTAGTGAAAACTGTTCAGGCATTGGAAGCAGGAGGAAATTCATGAAGCGATGGCAGCTCGGTTGGGTGGCGGTGGGCGTGGCGGCGACAACGGCGTTGAATGCCATGGGCGGATTGATCATCTCGCAGTATTACGAGGGTGCGAGCTATGACAAGTGGATTGAGATCTACAATCCGGGGGCCGAAGCCGTGGATTTGACCGCGGGCGGGTACCGATTGGGCCAATTCAGCAATACGGCCCGCGAAGCGTGGAAAACCAATGGGACGCCCACATTAACTGTGGCATTGAGTGGAACGATTGCTGCCGGGGGGACCTATGTGGTGAGTCACAATTCGGCTACCAACCCCATCTATGCCACGGCTGATCAAACGGCAAACTGGGGCTTCAATGAAGACGACAGCGTCATCTTGTATACGGGCTCGACATACGATTTTGCCAATGTCGTGGATGCCTTTGGATTGACCGGTTCTACAGCGAAAGACAAAAGCCTGGTCCGGACCAATACCGTCACAACCGGAGTGAACACGGATTTCAATGCCTCCGAATGGGAAGAATTCACCAACGCGGATGCCAACAATGCGGCGGAAGGCACCAACGTTCGCATTGGCTATCACAGCACCGGCGCAGTGGTATACAGCGTGTCGTTCAACAAGACGACGGGGTTCACGGTGGAGGAGGGGGCCGGCGATTCGATCACGGCGACGGCGGCAAACGGGACGGCGCCGTATTCCTACAGTTGGAGCAGCACGCTGGGAGGGGCGTACTATTCGGCCGACACGAATGTATTCACGATTTTGGCGACGGCGCCCACGGGGAGCTATTCGGCGACGGTTGTGGCGACGGACTCGGCCGCGCAGAACGTGACGAACAGCCTGAATTTCTCGGTGGTGGAGCCGGCGCCGAAGTATGCGATTACCGTGAGTCCGTCGGTGAACGGTGCGGCCACGACGACACCGGCCGACGAAGCCGAAGCGGGGGAGGCGGTGACGATCAACGCCACGCCGGAAAGCGGGTATGCCGTGGACACGATTTCGGTGGTGGCCGAGGATTCCTCGCCGGTCACGGTCAATGGAAGGATCTTCACCATGCCCGCCCAGGCAGTGACGATCACGGTGACGTTCGCGGAATTCACCGGGAGCACGTTGTTCATTTCCGAAGTGGCGGACCCGAGCGGAACAGGCGGCGACCGGGGGCGGTTTGTGGAACTCTACAATGCCGGGGCGGAAGCGATCGATTTAGCGGCCGGGCAATGGTTTTTGGCCAAGCAGGTGAATGGCGGGGCAACTTGGGACAATATCGCCCTGACAGGTACGGTGGGGGCTGCCGAGACCTACGTGGTGGCCGCCTACGCGGATTACCTGACGTTGTATCCCACCGCGCCGGCGCCTGACCAGACCTCCGGTAACGTCAACGGCAGTGGCGATGACGGGTACTTCCTCTACAGTGGCGGCAACAACGCTGCGGGCGTGTTGCAAGACGCCTATGGCGTGATCAATGAGGATGGTTCCGGAATGCCGTGGGAATACACGGATTCCCGCGCGGTGCGCAATGCCGGCGTGACGGCCGGGAATCCGACGTGGACGGCGGCGGAGTGGACAATCACCGATCCGGCGGTTTATGCCGACATGACGCCCGGGGTGCACCCGGATGGCGCGGCCGTGTTTGGCGTCACCTTCAACAAGGCCACCGGATTCACGGTGGCGCAGGGCGCCAGCGACACGATTGTCGCGACGGCGGCGAACGGGACGGCGCCGTACACCTATGATTGGACCAGCACGCTGGGGGGGGCGTACTACACGGCCGACACGAATGTGTTCACGATATTGGCGACGGCGCCGACGGGAAGCTATACGGCCACGGTGGTGGCTTCGGACAACGCGGCGCAGAGCGTGACCAACAGCATTGGATTTTCGGTGGTGGCGTTGCAAACCATCGCGATCACGCCGCCGGTCAACGGGACGGTGACGACGACGCCGGCCGACCAGGCCATTCCGGGAGCCACGGTCACGGTCAACGCGACGCCGGACTCCGGGTATGCCGTCGGGACCATCACGGTCACGGGGGCCGATTCGTCGAACATCCCTGTGACGGACAGCACGTTCACGATGCCGGCCCAGGGAGTGACGGTGACGGTGACTTTCGTTGTCGACATTGCCGCGCTGCCCATCGCGGAGAACTACACGACGACCATGGAATGGACCACGCTGCCGGGCTGGTCGGGAGTGAGCATCTCCACCTATTCCGATGGCGACGCGGCCTTCAACGCCACGGATGATGCCCTGACGGTGCAGTTTGACGGAACCCCGGGGCAATTGACCTTCGACTTGCAGGGGCGGACCTCGACCGTGGGCACGGCGCCGATGCAGTTCGTGGTCGAGCAATCGGCGAACGGGACAGACTGGACGACCGTGGCGACGATCGTCGACACCGAGGTAACCACCAGCACCAGTTCGTTCGGTCCGTATGCGCTGGAGGGTTCCACGCGGTATGTGCGCTGGACGCTGGCGAACAAGTTCGGGTTCAACCTTGGGCTGAACAACGTGGCCATTGCCGCCGGTGGGCCCTACTTGACGTACACGGGCGAGACGACGATCCTGATGGGCGAGTCGTTCTCGCTGCTGTTCACGTTGCACAACGCGACGGCCTCGGGGTGGACATACACCTATCAGAGCGCCGATCGCGAAGAATTGGGCACGGGCAGCACGAACTGGTTCACTCGGACGCCGACCTCGACGGGGACCTACTATCTGGTCATGACGGCGTTGGACGAAGCGGTCGAGCCGATCGCCACCCGCGAACTTACGCTGACGGTGAATCCGGTGGACACGAATGCGCCGGCGGTGGTGATCACGGGCGACCTGACGGGGACGGCGGGGGCCCAAATGAACCTGAGCATCACGCTGACCAACGGCACGGCGGCGGATTGGTACATCGTGCTGAAGGATCCGGCGAACAACAATGCGAGCTACAACTTCGACAATCCGCCGACGTTCTTCTTCACGCCGGCGATGGCGGGGACGTATGTGCTGACGGCCACGGCAGTGGACGGCAGCGAGCAGGTTCTCGCTTCCAAGATCCAGAACCTCGTGGTGGCATCGGGTGCCACTCCGCCGATCCCTTCGGTCACGCTGGCCTTGGACGGCACGGGAGACATCACCTTCACCGTGCCGGATGGCTATGCCCTGTCTCGGGTTCAGGGAGCCACGCCCGCGTTGAATGCGCAAGACTGGACGGATTTGACCGCGGGTGAAGGCAACGACTACACCGTCAGCGGCAGCGCGGTCCGGATCAACAGCGGAGCGGCCGATGCGCGCATGATCCGCATCTGGATGACGCCGTAGGCGGCGGACGTCTTGCGGCCGGTCCCGCGGAAGCGGGGCCGGCCGTTTTGATTTCCGGCGGGAGGGGGGCGGGGCGCTTGGCGAGCCGCGCGGACGCGAAGGCGGGGGGGGGGTCAGATCTTCAGGATCGCCTGGGCGATGGAGAAGTAGATCAGGACGCCGAGGATGTCGGCCATGGAGGTGATGAGGGGGACGCTGGCGGTGGCCGGATCGAGCTTGAACTTGTTGAGGACCATGGGCAGGACGGTGCCCATGAGGCTGCCGACCATGACGACGGTGACCATGCTGACGGCCACGACCATGGCCACGTGCAGGTCGCCGAGCGCCCAGCCGAGGAAGAAGGCGGCGCCGGCCATGCCGAGGCCGATGCAGGCGCTGACGCCGACTTCGCGCAGGAGCAGTTTCCACCAGTCGCTGGTCCCGATTTCGCCGGTGGCGATGGCGCGGACGACGAGGGTGGCGGCCTGGGCGCCGGCATTGCCGCCGCTGCCGATGAGCAGGGGCATGAGGGCCACGAGGGCGGCGACGGCGATGATGGTGTCCTCGAACATCTTGATGCCCATGCCGGTGAAGATGTTGACGACGACGAGGCCGATGAGCCAACCGATGCGCTTGCGGAAGAGGAGGCCGAGCGTGGCGTCCTTGAAGCTGACCTGGAGGGGGCGGACGGTGGCCAGTTTGTGGAAGTCCTCGGTGGCTTCCTCTTCGGCGACATCGAGGATGTCGTCGATGGTGACGATGCCTAGCAGGATGCCGTCGGTGTCCACCACGGGGAGGGCGTAGAGGTCGTATTTGCGGAAGACCTGGACGGCCTCTTCCCGGTCCTGGAGGGATTGGAGGCAGGCGTAATGGCCGTCGAGGAGGTCGGCGATGCGGGTGGCGGGATCGGCGAGGATCAGTTTCCGCAGGCGCAGGTCGTCGGTGAGGCGTCCGCGCGCGTCGGTGATGTAGATCATGGCGATGGTTTCGGAATCCAGACCGAACTTGCGCAGGTGGGCCATGGCCTGGGCGACGGTCCAATCGGGGCTGAGCTTGATGTAGCGGTCGGTCATGAGGCGGCCGACGCTGCCTTCGGGGTAGCTCAGGAGGGTGAGGGTTTGCTTGCGGTCGCCGTCGCTGAGGAGACCGAGAAGGCCCTGGGTGACGCGGGCGGGGAGTTCCTCGAAAAGGGCGGTGCGGTCGTCGGGGGGTAGGCCGGCGAGGACCTGGCGGACTTCTTCGCGGGCCATGTTTTCCAGGAGGAGATTCTGGAAGGAGAGATCGAGGAGGGAAAAGACCTCGTCGGCGAGATGGCGGGGGAGGACGCGGAAGACCAGGACGCGGTCCTTGTCTTCCAGGGCGGTAAGGAGTTCGGCGATTTCGGGGGCCGGCTGCTTGGCGAGGAATTCCCGGACTTCGTTGAGGCGTCCGCTTTCGACCAGTTCCTGGATTTCGGGGAGGAGGAGGTGGCGAAGGATCATGGAGGGGCCATGGGGAAAGGGGATTGGAGCCGATGGTGTTCCTGAAAAGCGGACTGAATTTCCCTATAGGGCGGGGAGGGGCTCCCCGCGGATCAATTAGAGTGTCAGCATGCGCCTTGCGGGGGGGGAAAGGCAAGCCTGGAGTTGCCGAAGAACCGGAGAGCTTATGCGATCCATGGGCCCCGGGCGCGACCTTGCTTCATAGACTGCCGGGACTTCCACACATTCCTCCCAACAAGACCGGGGTGGAACCCGGCCTTCCAGAACGCACTCCCCATGGAGGCTTACGCCAACATCATGATGCAAGAGCCTCGACAGGGGGGCTTTTCATCGTGAGGCAAAAGGACTAGAGTGCATGGGCGACGGGTAGGGAATCCGGCAATCCGGCGCCCGCGCAAGGAGGAGACGCATGAATCGATGGAGTCCGTGGGTGATGTTGGGGCTGGGATTGGGGTTGGCGGGATGCGCGAGCCCGGGCCGGAACACCGTGTTCCAGACTTCGACGATCGATGCGCTGCTTTCCGGGGTATACGATGGCGATTTGTCGCTGCAGGATTTGCGGCGGCAGGGGGATTTCGGGATCGGGACGTTCGACCACCTGGACGGGGAAATGGTGTTGCTGGGGGGGGAATTCCACCAGATCAAGGCGGATGGGAAGGTCTACACGCCGGACCCGCAGGGCGAAACGCCGTTTGCGGCGGTGTGTGCCTTCCAAGCCGACCAGGCGTTTCCGGTGCCGGGCGGCACGGACATGAACGATCTGGAAAAGCTGGTCGACGGGGCGGTGCCCAATCCCAACGTGTTTTGCGCCATTCGGATCGACGGGTATTTCAAGTCCATCCGGACCCGCAGCGTTCTGGCGCAGGAGCGGCCGTATCGGCCGTTGAAGGAAATCACGGCCCGCCAGCCGGTTTTCGACTTGGAAAACATCTCGGGGACCATCGTGGGTTTCCGGTGCCCGCCGTATGTTTCCGGCGTGAACGTGCCGGGCTACCATCTGCATTTCATCAGCCAGGACCGATCGCGGGGAGGGCACATCCTGGCGTGGGAACTGGTGACGGGGACGGCCCAGGTGGACGTGCTGGACCGGTTTGTGCTGCAGTTGCCGTCCACGGAGGATTTCGCGGCGGCGGAACTGGGTCGCGACCGGCAGGCGGAGCTGGCGGGAGTGGAGAAGGAGCGGAGCCGCTGAAGCGAGCGGGGTACGGGGCTCAGCCCAGCAGGACGCGGATGACGTCGGCGGCGGTGTAGTCGGGGTTGCCGCCGGAGCAGAAGCGAGGGATCCCGACCACATCATCTCCGAGGGTGACGAGCGGGAGATCCGGGCCATCTTTCCGGAGCTGGGGCATGCCGATATTGGCGACCAGGGCGTTGCAGAGGCATTTGCGGCCGACCGCATTTTGGGCGAGGCCACCCTTGGCGACGAAGGCCGCTTCCGGTTCGGCGGCGCAGCGATAGCCGATGGTGCCTTCGGGTGTTTGATAGGTTTCGCGCAGAAAACCGAGATCGCAGATGCGTTGGCGGCGGGCATAGACCTCGGGGTCCGAGAGGGAGCCTTCCAATTCGGCGACCTTGAAGGGGAACCCGGTGGGAGAGGCCAGCGGATCGGTGAATACGCGGGCCTGGCCGGAAAGGGCCTTGGCGACGAGGGCGCGGCGGAATTCGGGGGCCAGGCCGGATTCCGAGCACAAGGCGAAGGGGGTGCCCACTTGGATGCCGGCGGCGCCCATGGCGAGGGCATCCTTCAGGCGGTCGGGGGAACCATAGCCGCCCGCCAGCCAGAAGGGCAGGCCCAGGCGGCGGAAACACTCCAAGTCGATGGCATCGCGCGGTCCGTAGACGGGTTGGCCGTCGGCGGTGAGCTGCATTTGTCCGCGCGGCGGGGCGTTGTGTCCGCCGGCGGTGGGGCCTTCGATGACGAAGCCGTCCAGGTCGCCCTGGATGCGGCGCACGAGCATGGCCGCGAGGGTGGCGGAAGAAACGATCGGCAGGAAAGCGGGTTTGGACAGGGACGGGAGAGCTTGCCCGGGTTCCGAGAAGGCGGCGGGATCCAGATGGAGGCGGACGGGTTCATCGGAGCGACGTCCGGCGACATGGATGGCGTAGGAGGCGGGGCGGTGTTCGGCCAATGCGGCGATGGCGGCGGGGAAATCCATGGGGATTCCGGCGCCGACAATGACCACGGCGGCGCCGGCGAGCATGGCGCCGTAGAGCGACGGCAGGTGGGGGAGCTGGATTTTCTCGAGATAATTGATGCCGACGGGATGGGAGTGGCCTTCGCGGGCGAGGAAGACCTCGACAAAGTTGGCCGCGATGCACAAGGCCTGGGTGGGAAGATGGGGTTCCACCGTATGTTTGCGAGAAGGCTTGTAGGGGGTTTTCGGATCGCGTCCGCCCGGGATGAAATAGGTATCGAGGATGCGCCGGGCGATCTTGGGGAAGGGAAAGTGTTCCAGGGCGCGGCGCATGTGCCCGCCCTCGTCGCCATCCTGGAGCCGGCGGGCCAGGCTTTCGTCCAGGGCGGTGCCGGACACCACGCCTAACTGACCGAGCCAGGAGACCGCGCGGGCGAGGCGCCAGTTGGAAACGCCGGCGCCCATGCCGCCTTGAATGATGGGGGGGATGCTGAATTTCATGGAGTACACCTTTACCTATTGTTCAAGCAATAGCCAGCACGGGTTTTACGCGGCGGCGGGGAAAGAGTCATGCCGGAGGCCCCGGCGGGTTGTGTTCGAGGCGGGCCATGAGGGCGGCAGAGGCGCAGGAGGCGTTTCGCAAGAGGCGGGCGCCGCGGGTGACATTGCAGAGGCTGCCGCCGATGCGGCGGGCGGTTTCGCGCTGGGAGACGCCGTCGCGCAGGAGGCAGAGGATGGACCAGCGTTTCAGCAGGGCATTGTATTCGGAGCGGGTGAGCAGATCGCCGAGGACGCGGCGCATTTCGTCGGGGTCCTCGATGGCGCAGAGGGATTGGAGAAGATGGGATTCGTCGGTTTTCATGAGGCGGAACCCTGATGTTCGAACTGGAGGTGGTGGAGCCGCCGGTAAATGCCGTCGTGGTCGAGGAGTTCGCGGTGTTTGCCCTGCTCGACGATGCGGCCCTTGTCCAGGACGAGGATCTGGTCGGCGCGCTGGATGGTGGAGAGGCGGTGGGCGATGGCGAACACGGTGCGGCCCTGCATGGCCTCGTTGAGGGCGAGCTGGACGGCGCGCTCGGACTCGGTGTCGAGGGCGCTGGTGGCTTCGTCGA
>CAYODC010000086.1:0-8324 GCA_964402575.1 uncultured Verrucomicrobiota bacterium | reverse complement strand
CCCAGCAGCAGAAAATGATGATGATGATGCCCGTCATCTTCACCGTCATGTTCTACTCCTTCCCCTCCGGCCTCTCCCTCTACTGGTCCGTCAACCAGGTCCTCATGATCGTCCAGCTCGCCTGGATGCGCAAATTCCACCACGCCCCCCTCCTCCAGAAATAGCCCGCCCCGTTGGACGCCGGGTGCCCCCCCCGGCGCGTCCCCCGTTTTTCCACGCTATGGAAAAATATTTTCGTTTTTTTCCACACCATGGAAAAATTTTTGGCGATTTTTCCACAGTATGGAAAATTTTTTTTCGTTTTTTCCAAGAAGGGGTCAGTCCCGTATAATAGTAATTTCTCAAACCCCTTTGTAGCCCATTCAGCCCATTCAGGAGAGAACACGCCTTCCTCCCACTCGGCATGCTCGTGAACCCAACCGCACGCTTGCGGATTCGTGAGCGATGGGATATTTGCATCAATGACCCACTCGGCGGTAAAGGAGGGTGTGTAAAAGAATGAATAATACAGCAGTCGCTTGTCTGATAGGGTTCACTTTGTTGGCCCGTTTCGCGGCAGGACTTGTTTGGGCGGCTGACGAGCCCTCCACCGAAGAAATCAAGGCGATATTCGCCTTGCAACAGCAGCGGACACAAGCCGTGCGCGCCATGGATGAATATGCGCGGGCGGCGTTGGCGCTGGATACCAATGCCTCGATTAGCGACCGTTGCGATGCCCTGGAATCGCTAGCTACCAATCCTGCTTCGCATGTGGACACTTTAGATACTTTATCGAAAGATTCGCAGTGGTTATTGCGATTTACCGCTATCGCAATCATGGAGCCGGCCAGAACCGATCTTGCATACCAGGCTGCCAGGCAATTTGTGGCTGAGGCACAGGATGCCACAAATGCAACCTTCCTTTCTATGGGATGGGCGGTTTACACCGCCGCCCTGCTGGCGCGGATGGGCGATGGTTCCGCCATGCCGTTCATTGTGCAACAGTTGAACCAGACTTCGTCGGTTTCTTTGAGCCATGACGCTTTGCGAGCGCTATATAGTTTTTATTACTTAAAGGATCTGAAACCCTATGAGCCCATCATCGCCTTCATCGACCGGACGCTGCCCGCCTTGAACTCGACGGACGATCAAGTCCGGCGCGACGCGACTTCCATACTGCCTAAAGCTGTATATATGTTATCTAAACTGCATGCCATCGAAGCCTTGCCGGACGGCGAGCGCTGGCAAAGCCAGCCCATGCCGGAAGAAGTGCGGTCTTGGTTTAAAGATACCCTGCGGGACTTGCACACCCTCAAAACCCGCCAAGAAAACGGCGAGCCGGATCACCGCGACGATCCAGATTATAAACGCATCCCAGGAGTCACCCCAGCCTGGCAACTCCCTTCACCAAGAACAGGCCAGACGCGTAGGATATAGGGGAACGGGTCAAGAAACGGGTCAATCCCGTAAATCCATAAATTCGAGCATATCCACTCTAATTCTCCAGATGCCGTTGGCCGTCGCGCGCGGGCGCCGTCCATAGCCCGTGATCGCCCTCCGGCAGCGGCTTCAGGTTTGGATTGCGGTACTCCTGCGGATTCAGCCGGTACTGGTCGTGGAAGCCGTTGTTGAATTCGTACACCTCGCCCGTGCCCGGATCGTAGAGCCGCTCCTTGCCCAAAATGGCGTCTGAACGCTTCGCTGACATAATGTCGTCGCGGCGGTTGCGCGCCTCCCACGAGCGGTGGATCATGTCCGAGGTCTCGCGCAGGGTCTGGCCGGCCTGGATCACCGCCCCGAACGCGGCCTCCGAACGCATCAGGCAGTTCTGCACGTATTCCGGACGCACCGCAAAACTCGCCAGCGACTCCGCCAGCACCGGCTGCCACGCCCCCAGCTCGCCCGCCGGCGCGGTGATGCCCGCCACCAGGAATCCGAACGCCGTGCCCCCGCCCGGCCCGCCCATCATCGGCATGTAGGGCGCCGTCGCCAGCGAGATCAACGCCTCGCCGGCCTGCCCGTTCTCCATGAACACCCCGCGCACCACCGCCGCGCGCGCCCCCGGGGCCTGGATCGGGCAGACCTGGGGCGTGCTGGACACCGCCTGGAAGTTCTCCAGCCGCGGCAGGCCCGGCATGAAGCGCTGCGCAATCTGGCTCGCCGCAATCTGCGCAAACTGCGCCAGGAAATTCTCCGGCGTCAGCGGCTCCACCACCGGCATGTCCGCCCACTCCACCGGATAGCCGTAGCCCGCCATGTACTGGTGGTCGATCTGCTTCTGCATCCCGGTCTGATAGACGGGCCCCACCTGGCCGAAGTAGAGGATCTTGCGCAGCGGCTGCTGCGGATCCTCGAGCACGAACGCCAGCGAGGCGCATTCGCCCGCCGAAACCATGCGCCACCCCGCGGGCACCTGCATCGTGAAGACTCCGTTGTCGAACGCCTGCAGCGCCGGCGGCTTCCCCGCCGGGGCCCCGCCTTGCGCTCGTTCCCCCGAACCGCATCCGGCCACCAGCGCCGCCACCCCCGCCGCCATCATCCGCCACCCTCCGCTTCGTCCCATGGCCAAGTCCTCCAACGGTTCTTTCGTTCCGGACCCCATTCTGCCCCATTCCCCCGCCCCGCGCAATCCCCGCCTCGCCCCCTGTAGCCGGGGGGGTGCATGGGAGTTCTGCGGAGATGGCCCCTTCATCTTTCACGGGATCATGGCCGCACCCAGCGGGCGCAGCTACAATCCATCCGCCAAGCTGTGGCTGCGCCCGCTGGGCGCGGCGGTTTTGGGGGTTCTTTCGCTACAGCCCCCCCCCCGACGAGGGCGTCGGGGCTCCAGTGGCATCCCTATGCTTCCGGACTGGAGCCGGAACGCCCTCGTGCCGTTCAATCTCCGGAGCTTCCACGGGCCCACGTTTGCCTAATCCGCAGAACTCCCATGCGCCCTAGCCGGGGTCGTTGCCCCCGGCCACTACAACGACAGCAGCTCCTGCACGTCCTCCCACGTCAGGTTGTGGACGTCCGCGGCGGAATCGTCGTCCTCCAGCGTGGCGTTGTAGAGCTTCTGCTTCTTGCGCTGCAGCGCCAGCACGCGCTCCTCGATCGAGTCCTGCGCGATCAGCTTCACGCTGTAGACCGTGCGCTTCTGCCCGATGCGGTAGGCGCGGTCGGTGGCCTGGTTCTCCACCGCCGGGTTCCACCACGGATCGTAGTGGATCACCATGTCCGCCCCCGTCAGGTTCAACCCCGTCCCGCCGGCCTTCAGGCTGATCAGAAACACCGGGATCGTCGGGTCCCGGTTGAATTCCTGCACGATCTTGAGCCGCTCCTGCGTGGCCCCGTCCAGATAGCAGTGCCGCAGGTTCCGCCGGTGGAACTCGGCGCGCAGGATCGTCAGCATCGACACGAACTGGCTGAACACCAGCACCCGGTGCCCCGCATCCATCGCCTCGTCCAGCAGCTCGAAGAACAAATCCATCTTCGCCGACGGCTCCTTCGCGGCCAACCCGTCGAGCTTCAGCAAATCCAGATGGCAGCACGTCTGCCGCAGCCGCAGCAGCGTGTTGAGGATCTCGAACTTGGCCCGCGCGAACCCCTGCGTGGCCACCAGATCGGCGATCTTCTCCCGCGAATCCTCCAGCAGCGCCCCGTAGACCTTCTTCTGGTCCGGGCTCAGCGCGCACCCCGCGATGCGCTCGATCTTCGGCGGCAGCTCCTTGGCGACATCCCGCTTCATCCGCCGCAGCAAAAACGGCCGCAGCTTACGCCGCAGCTTCCACTGGGCCAAATCCCCCTCCGGCCCGCCCTGCGCGATCGGCTGTTCGATGCTCCCCCGGAACGTCTCGTGGCTGCCCAGATAGCCCGGCATCAGGAAATCCATGATGCTCCACAAGTCGGATACCCCGTTCTCAATGGGCGTGCCGGTCAGCACGAACCGGTGCTCCCCTCTCAGCCGCTTCGCGGCCTGCGCATTCTGCGTGGACTGGTTCTTGATGTGCTGCGCCTCGTCGAGAATCACCGCCATGAACTCGATGCCCTCGTAGAGCGCAATGTCGCGCCGCATCAGCGCGTAGGACGTGACCACCACGTCCTGCTGCCGCAACCCCTCCCAGCGCGTATGCCGGTCCGCCCCCGTCATCGTCCCCACCTTCAGCCACGGAATGAAGCGCGCGGCCTCCGCCGCCCAGTTGTCCACCAGGCTTGTGGGGCACACGATCAGCGACGGGCGCCGCGCATCGCTCCCGCGCTCCGAAGAGGCCATGTGCAGCCACACCAGCGTCTGCAGGGTCTTGCCCAGCCCCATCTCGTCGGCCAGGATGCCGCCAAACCGGTTGCGGGCCAGGAACCGCAGCCAGCGCACGCCTTCCTTCTGGTACGGGCGCAGCAGCCGCTCGCACACCGGGTCCAGCGCCTCCTCCTGCATGGCCACCAGCCGGTTGTCCTCCGCCGCCCGCCTCAGCCAGTCCGGCGGCGCCTCGATGTCCACCCCGTCCAGCGCCTGCAGCGCGCTGGCGGCATAGGCGGCATAGACCGGCGCCAGCCGGAAGCTCCCCGGCTGCCGCCCCTCGCCCGAGGCGCAATCGCTGAACACGCTCTGCAGCGCGCGGATCGCCTCCGCGTCAAGCAGGATGGTCCGGCCCCCGTGCTCCAGATAGCTGTCGCCCTTGCGCAGCGCCCGCTGGATGTCGGCCGCCGACAGGCTGCCGCCCGCCCCGTCGTCGTAGTCGAAGCGCACGTCGAACCACCCTGGCCCGTCCTCGTGGTCGATCCTCACCACCGGCGTCGCGAACACCGCCGTGTCGATCGTCTGCCGAATGCGCCCGTCCCATGCGATGCGCCAGCCCTTGCGCCGCAAAAACGGAACCGCGCTGCCCAGGAAGTTCAACACCTCGCGCGTGCCGACGATCGCGTTCAGGTCCGCCCCGTGCCGCCCGGTCACCCCAAAGCGCGCCAGCAGCGCCAGCGCCTTCTGCTCGGCCTGCGGATCGCGCACCGTATAGCGCAGGATGTCCGCCGGATCCGGATGCGCAAACGACCCGCGCACCGTGGATTGCACCGCCGCCAGCGACACGTCGCCATACACCGCCATCAGCCGCAGCGCCAGACTCGCCGGACTCCCCTTCACCTCCAGATGAAACGCCGGCGGCTCCGGATCGAAGCTGAACACGTCCGGCTCCACCTCCGCCTCCAGCCGGATCAGGTTCGCCAGCCGCGGCATCTCCTCGCGCAAAAAACGCGGCACGTCCGTGCGGGGCACCACCACCGGATGGCGATAGATCTCCCACAGCGGCGGCGGCAGCAGCCGCTCCAACGGCCAGAAATGCCCCCCCCCGAACACCCAGCCGCTCGAACCCGCCACCAGGTAGACCGGAAACTCCGCCCCGCGCAGGAACGGCAGCTCCGTGTGCGCCACCAGCAGCAGCTCCCCGTTCTCGTGGTCCAGATCCACCCGCAGCACCGTGCCCACCGGCGACGCGTTCACCGGCAGCTCCCGGCCGCCTTCCTCCCACAGCGACCGGCTCCGGTTCAGCGACAGCAGGTTGTTGAAATCCTCGATCCCCACCGGCAGCTCGTCGGGCACCTCCCCCCCCGCGATCTCCTCCAGCACGAACAGCACCGCCTCGTCCTTCTGCGTCAGCCCCAGCACCGCCTCGCGCGGCGTCGCCCCGATCGGATGCCGCCCGCCCCGGTACTCCAGAAACACCCGCACCGGCACCTTCCCCCCCGCCACCGCCTCGCGCCAGCCGTGCGGCAGCCCCAGCACCAGCGCGCAGTTCAGCGCCCCCGGCGTGCCCGGCTCCGTCCGCTTGAAGAACACCTGCGCCTCCAACTGCCGCATCCGCTCCGCCCGGCGCGCCTCCTCCTGCAGCTTGCGCTCCCGCTCCGGATCGTTCATCCGGTCCAGCAGCGCCAGCCCCAGCGCAATCACGTGCGAGCAGATGATCCCCCGCTCCACGTTGTCCCGGCAGGGACACTGGTTCTCGCAGGAATGGTCCGGCAGCACCCGGGCCGCCGTCTTGATCGACCGGCTGCCCCAGGAAATCGTGCCTTTCATCAGCGGCGCCTCGAACGAGGCCTCCAGCACCAGCCCGCGCTGGTAGAGAGTCTGCCCGTCCCGGAAGGTGACCACCCCCCCCCAGTCCCGCAGCATTTTTTGTGTAAATGGAAGCTTCAACCACCACTCCTCGACCGCGTGCCAAAGAAAACCAGCGGATGAATATACCAAATGTCCCGCCCATGGCAATCCCGCCGCACCGCCGAAATTCTCGCTTGCCCGGGAAGCCCCCGCCCCTTATGGTATCGCCCCAATCTGTTCCGGCCTGATCCAACGGACCGGATCCTGTGCTCCCAAGAGTTTGGATAGGAAAGCGAGTCCGGCGATGGCCATGATGATTTCCAAGTTCCACAAGTTGATCCAGTCGCGCCTCCTGTGGGGCGTGTTCCTGATCGTCATCGTCTTCTCCTTCGTCATCTGGGGCATGGTCTGGCCCTCCCAGATCGACGAGGCGGAACGCCTCAACGCCGCCGGCATGCTCGACGGCGTGCCCGTCACCCACGGCGAATTCAGCGCCGCCTACCGCAGCACCTACATGGCCCGCGCCCTCGCCCTGGGCCGCGACGCCGACTCCTCCCCCGAGGCCGAGGAACTCCTCCGCCGCCTGTCCTGGCAGCGCCTCGCCACCCTGCGCGAAGCCGCCCAGCTCGGCATCTCCGTCCCCGAAGAGGAACTCGTCTCCGTCATCCGCGCCAATTTCTCCGACAAGGAGAAGGGCTACAACCCCGAACAATACCAGGCCTTCCTCCAAAACGTGCTGCGCCCAATGGGCTTCTCCCCCGCCCAGTTCGAACAACACATCCGCGAGGAAATCCTCATGCAGAAGCTCGGCAGCCTCGTCGGCCGCCAGGCCTTCGTGACCCCCCTCGAAATCCAGCGCACGTTCGACACCTTGCTGGATTCCTTCCAGGTGGACTACGTGGAGATCTCCGCCGCCGAGGCCGAGAAATCCGTCTCCATCGACGACGCGGCCGCCCGCCGCCTGTTCGATGCCGACCCCGCCGCCTTCACCCTCCCCGCCATGCGCGAGGTCTCCTACGCCGCCTTCCCCATCGCCGCCTATGTCGACACCGAGGCCGAAATCCCCGAGGACGACATCCAGGACTACTACGAGCTCCATATCCAGGACTACACCCGCGCCGAAGAGGCCGAGGACGGCAAGCCCCGCGAAACCGTCGCCGATCTCGACGACGTGCGCGAGTCGATCGTCGCCGCCCTCCGCCGCGAGGCCGCCGTGGCCCTCGCCGACGCCGAAGCCGCCGAACTGGCCTTCCGGGCCATTCCCGACCGCGATGGCCGCATCCCCGATTTCGCCGAAGAGGTCCAGAAGGCCGGCAAGTCCGTCCAGAAAACCTCCCCCTTCGCCCGCTTCGAGGTCCCCGTCGAGGACGCCGGCGACGCCTTCGCCGATGCCGCCTTCGCCCTCGAAATGAATGCCTTCGACCGCGTCAGCGCCCCCTTCGCCGGCGAAGACAACCTCTACGTCCTCTATCTCGAACAACTCCACGAGCCGCGCGTCCCGGAATTCGAAGAAGTCCGCGACCGCGTGCGCGAGACCGCCCGGCGCCAGGCCGTCCGCGAGGCCCTCCAGTCCCGCGCCCTCGCCGTGCAGAAAGCCGCCCGCGCCGGCATCGCCGAAGGCAAGGACTTCGCCGCCGCCCTCCAGGGCCAGAACCTCCCCGTCCAGTCCGCCGAGCCCTTCACCGGCATCTCCGGCTCCTCCTCCACCAACCCCGCCATCCAGGCCCTCGTCCAGGTCGTCGTGGCCTACAACCCCGGCGAAGTCACCGATCCCGTGCCCTCCGACAACGGCCTGATCGTGGCCTACGTGGCCAGCCGCACCCCGGCCGAACCCGCCACCTACGATGCCTACCGCGACGAAATCGCCTCCACCATCCGCAACCGCCGCGCCCAGGGCCTTTTCCAGGAGTGGCAGGCGGCCCTGCTCTCCCCCGCTCGCTTCACCGACCTCCAGCGCACCCCGGGCGAACACCCCGAATCCGGCGAGGACGGCGGCGAGGACGCCCCCGGCGCGGATGAATCTTCCGAACCCATGTAGAAACAACCAACCAGGAGCCTCCCATGATCGTCACCACCAAGGAATTGTTCGCCCACGCCTACGGCAAGTACGCCATCGGCGCCTATAACATCAACAACCTCGAGCAAACCATGGGCCTCTTCAAGGGCAACGTGGACAGCAAGGCCCCCTTCATCGTCCAGCTCTCCAAGGGCGCGCGCTCCTATACCCACAAGCTCATGCTCGAGAGCATGATGCAGACCGCCGACAAGATCTTTCCCG